>JAYSOC010000094.1:0-5513 GCA_043723285.1 Ferruginibacter sp.
TAACGAAAAGCTAGGGCTTGCATTAATAGTAATAATGATTTTTGCTTTTGGTGTTTTTCCACAACCTATGATTGATTTGGCGAAAGAGGCGGTGAAGAGTCTAGCCCCCTAAATCCCCCACAGGGGGACTTTGGAGACTGAGAGAGATTGAAGTTTTTTAGTTGTTCAATGTTTGAATTTTTTATTGTTGAATGGTTCATTGGTTTATTAGTTGATTGGGGTGCGAAACCCCGTCAGCGGCTTTTTAGCCCTGACGGCGGTTGAGAATTGAAAAGTTCGAGTTTCAGAATATTGTCAGGGTGAGCTTGTCGAACCCGATGCAGTAAATGAAACCCGCCTTCGACAAGCTCAGGCTGACAGCTCATTAAAACTTGGTGTTAGCGTTTATTAAAATAAGTAGTTTGATAAAATAGCTGAGTAATTGAAGTGTTTGTAAAATATTGTAACGTTTGTGCCTGACAAGTATAATCGATAAAAGATGAAAAATGATATACTGTTGAACGGAGCGTCGCCAATGAAGTTCAATCAAGGATATTGGCTCGTAAAAAAAGAAAAAATAGAGTTTAAATAAAATAGAGAAATTGATTTCATGCACGAGTTTTTGTCTTGTGTCTTATGTCTAATATCTCAAGTCTAAAAAGAATATGAACGCAATTATTATATCGGCAATTTGGGGAATTATCATGATGTTCTCGGGTGTGTTTATTAAAAGTAAAACCACGCCAAAATATTTTGCAATAGCAGGTGCTATACTTTTATTTATTGTAAATGCATTGGAGCTAAATGTTTTTAATGCAACAAAAATTTTGCAAATAAATATTGATACAAAAGAAATGCTGCATGTGGACAGTTATAGTCTTGCATTTTTGGCCATTGTTTTTTTATGCACTATTATTTATTTTTTACTCAATGCAAGCGATATAGAAAAAGTAGGAGAGCATGTGGGTGAATATTTTGCACTGATATTTTTTGTGTTGTGTGGGGTAAGTATTTTAGCTAGTTTCAATACTTTGTTGATGTTGTTTTTAGGAATAGAAATAATGAGCATTCCTTTGTACATACTCACGGGGAGTGATAAACGAAATTTAAAAAGTAATGAAGCTTCTTTGAAATATTTTTTAATGGGCGCTTTTTCTACAGGAATTTTATTGATGGGTATTGCATTTATTTATGGCGGTAATGTCAATGGTTCATTTTATATTGGCAACCTACAAATGGCAGAAGGCCTGATGCCACCAATGATTGCAGTGGGTTTGGTATTTTTAGTAATTGCTTTATCCTTTAAAGTATCGGCTGCACCATTTCATTTTTGGACACCCGATGTGTACGATGGCGCCCCAACAGTGTTCACTTCATTTATGAGTACGATTGTAAAAGTAGCAGGCTTCTTTGCATTTGTACGTTTGTTTCAAAATTCTTTTGGTAGAGTGCAGGGGCAATGGCAAAATCTAATTGTATTTATTACGATAGCCACATTATTGATTGGAAATGTAACAGCCGTTTTTCAACAGAGCGTAAAACGTATGTTGGCTTACTCAAGTATAGCACAAGCGGGCTTTATGATGTTTGCCGTTTTTTCTTTAAACGAAAAAGCAAATGACGGTTTAATTATTTACACGGCTGCGTATTGCTTGGCAACGATTGGTATTTTTGCAGTGCTTATAAAAATGAAAGATTATACTATTGAAGGTTTTAATGGTTTGGGAAAAACAAATCCATTACTTGCTTTGTGCGCTACCATATTTTTATTATCGCTTACGGGTATTCCGCTTACTGCGGGTTTTCAAAGTAAGTTTTTTATGCTGATGGGTGCTGTAGAAAATGGCCATAAATTTTGGTTGGTAATTGTTGCCGTTTTATTTGCAGCAATAAGTGCGTATTATTATTTCCGAGTTATACAAGCCATGTATTTTAAAGATGCTACGGATAATGTAGTTGATGAAAATGAGATTACTACTACATTTAAAGTAGTGTTGGTTATAACTGCTATCCTTATTTTGGCTATTGGTATTTACCCTGAGTTTGTGGTGGGGTGGGCGCATCATTAATAGTTTACAGATTGAATTATTGCGCCAGTCAACTGCTACAACTACCGTTCATAAAATCTTCTTTGCTTTATTTTGTGAGTACACATTATCTTTATACTTATAAAATACGTAATGACTTACAAAGACTCACTAGCACTATCTTGGAAAAACGTAAAAGGCAACAAACTTCGTACTGCCATTACTATTACGATAATGGCATTGGGGATTTTTGCACTTATACTTATTATTACCGCTATAAAGGCCGCTAGCCTTGGGCTTACCACAAGTTTTACAAGCATGGGGGCCAATTCATTTGGTATAAGATTCAAAGAGCGTAATCTAAATTTTGGTGGTGGACGAAGATCCAATACACAAAAAACTAAAGCTGGGGTAAAAGAAAAAAAATCAAATACCGGTATTCCTATAAGTTACGATGAGGCAAGAATATTTAAAGACCGATATATTTTTCCTGGTACAAAAGTCGGAATTGCATTGCGTGGAGCAAATAATATTGTGGTAAATAATGCAAAGAAAAAAACAAATCCTGATGTAACCATAACAGGCGGCGATGAAAATTATTTAGAACTCAATGGTTTTAAAATTGCGTACGGAAGAAATTTTATGCCTAGTGAAGTAAATGCAGGACGCAATGTATGCGCAATAGGAAGTGGTGTGGCACAAAAATTATTTCCAGATAATAATGCAAAAGCAATAGATGCTGTAATAAGTGTAGATCATATTCCTTACAGAGTAATTGCTGTGTTAGAAGAAAAAAGCAGCAGTGCATTTTTTAATACAAGCCGTGTAGTAATTACAACCGTCAATAATATTAGAAGACAATACGCCACACAAACATCTACCTATGTATTAGCAGTAATGGTAAACGATTTAAAATTAATTGACTTGGCTGTAGGTGAAGCCACTGCTACGTTTAGGCCTGTGCGCAAACTTGCCGTAACAGACGATGATAATTTTTTTATTGACAAAAGCGATAGCATAGCAAAATCATTATTAACTAATCTTGGGTTTTTAGAAAAAGGAACAATAGGCATTGCATTCATCACTTTAATTGGTGCCGCTATTGGCCTCATGAATATTATGCTCGTGGCCGTAAACGAACGCACAAAAGAAATTGGATTATCAAAGGCATTAGGTAGCACACGAAAAGATATACGATCACAATTTTTATTTGAAAGTGTTTTGATAAGCCTTATGGGTGCCGTAGCAGGAATAATAACTGGTGTATTGGTTGGAAACCTTGTAGGCATATTTTTTAAAACAGGTTTTGTAGTGCCTTGGATGTGGATTGCCATAGCTGTTGTAGTGTGTACTGCTGTTGGTTTGCTGGCAGGATTAATACCAGCTGTAAAAGCGAGTAAGTTAGATCCTATTGTGGCGTTGCGTTACGAGTAAGGCCTCCCTAAACCTGCCTGCGGTAGGCTGGTCCCTCCAAAGGAGGGACTTTGGCACTCTGAAATTTTAAGCTTTATTAATTTAAATAAAACATACATCATGAAGAAATACATTTTATTTTTTGCAATTATTATTTTAGCTACATCTTGCTACAGAGGAAAAAGAGGGAGTGGCAATATTATTACTGAAACAAGAACCGTGCTGCCATTTACTTTTGTGCATGCAAACACGTCTATAAACGTAGATGTAAAGCAAGGCTCGGAAACATCTGTAGTTGTAGAAGCAGACGATAATTTAATAAAATATGTAGAAACAATTGTAGAAGGAAACGAATTAAAAATTAGATTAAAAAATGTATCTATTTGGAATCACTCTACCATAAGGGTGCATGTTGTTTCTCCAAAATATACAGACTTCGAAGCTACATCATCTGCCGAAATACTTGGAGCAACAACAATTACTTCTACAGATAAAATATCATTAAAAGCTAACAGCTCTGGCAAAATAGAAATGCAAATCGATGCACCAATGTTAGAGGCCGATGCAAGCAGTAGTGCTGATATTATTATAAGTGGCCGTACAAAAGATGTGAAAGCAGACGCAAGTAGTAGTGCTTCGTTAGACTTAGAAAAACTACTAGCAGAAACAGCCACAGCAGAAGCAAGCAGCAGCGGAAATATTTCTCTTTTTGCGAGTGTAAAAATAAATGCAAAAGCAAATAGCAGTGGCGATATTACTTACATAGGCGGTGCAACCGATGTTGCAAAAACAGAAAACAGTTCTGGTACAGTTACCAAAAAATAACTTTTTGTTTGATTTGGAGCATGAGCAAAATTTATAAATCAACATTGGTTTCCCGCTTTTCACTACAATAGTTTTTTGTTCGCCTTTCGGCTTACAAAAAATCATTTCCGATTCAATCGGGGCTATGCTAAGCATTTTTTCTTTGCTCAGAATTGCCCACATTCTTTTCAAAATTGCATTTGGAACTAAAGTGCCTTTAAGATAATAATCATTTATCCCTGACCTAAAGGTCGGGGCAATTCAAAAACCTACAATAAAAATCATCTTAAAGCCTTCTTTCAATAAATTTTGCGAAGCAAAATATTCTTCCCCCTTAGAATTAGAAAAAGCCAGTAAATAAAAAACGTCTTTCCGTCCCTGCCTTTGCCGGCAGGCAGGTTCTCGGCATATAAACTTTGCGAAGCAAAAAATAAAAAAGAAGTTTTTTCCCTTTGTGTCTTAGCGTCTTTGTGGCTAAACCAATTTTGCGGACCTGTCCGCCTTTGGAGGAGCAAAATATCTTCCCAGTCTTAATTTAAAAAAAAACGTCTTCCCGTCTTCTCGGCAAAAAAAAGAATAAGCAAATTAACCTTAAACCACACCCAAAAACCCACCCACACAGAATTACTTATCTTTACAACAAAAAACTTTTGAAATTTACAGAATTTAATTTTGATGCACGCTTACAAGAAGGCATAGAAGCATCTAACTACGACACCGCTACACCCGTACAAGAACAAGTAATACCACATATACTTGCAGGCAAAGACATTATAGCATCTGCCCAAACGGGTACAGGAAAAACCGCCGCATTTTTATTGCCTTTAATACATAGAATGCTTGGCGAAGTACACGACCCACACAGTATTACTGCCTTGGTAATTGTACCCACAAGAGAGCTAGCCATACAAATAGCACAACATTTAGAAGGGCTTTCTTATTTCACTTCTATAAGCTCAATACCTATTTATGGCGGTGGCGATGGTAATGCATTTGTGCAAGAAAAAAAGGCATTAACCATGGGCGCAGATTTTGTAGTATGTACACCAGGCAAAATGATGAGCCATATAAAAATGGGCTATGTAAAATTAGACAACTTAAAATATTTGGTGTTAGATGAAGCCGATAGAATGTTGGACATGGGTTTTTATGACGACATAAATTTTATTATTCAACACCTCCCAAAGCAACGACAAAATTTATTGTTTTCTGCCACTATGCCACCAAAAATACGTAGCCTAGCAAAAACAATTTTGCACAATCCAGAAGAAGTAAGCATATCTATAAGCA
>JAYSOC010000095.1:0-5498 GCA_043723285.1 Ferruginibacter sp.
TATTGATGTAAGCTATTCTTATTTAAAAACAAGTAAGTACAATCCGCTTATAGAGTACAACGATGTTACAAGACACCGAGGGGTGATAGGTTACAACTATAGCCCACAGCCAAAATACGTAACACCATTTAAATCTTTATTTAAGAAAACAAAAACAAAGTGGTTTGATTTGGTAAAGGATTTTAATTTTAATCTCTTACCATCTCAACTGAGTTTTAGGGCAGATGTACAACGGCAATTTGGCGTAATAAAACCAAGGAGTTTGGGCGGAGATAAATACCAAACCCCAGAAACTTATGACAAGTATTTAATTTTTCAAAGAGATTATATTTTACGTTGGAATTTTACACGCTCTTTATTATTAGATTTTACTGCTACAAATAACTCTAGGGTAGATGAACCGGCAGGAAGATTGGATAGCAAAGAGAAAAAAGATTCTTTATGGAAAAATTTGTTGAGTGGCGGAAGAAATACTTTGTATAACCAAACAGCTTCTTTTTCCTATACTTTGCCAACTAGCAAAATTCCGTTACTAGATTTTGTAACGGCTAATGTAAAATACCAAGCTACATATAAATGGATAGGCGCAAGCAGACTTGCTGCTAACCTTGGCAATTTTTTAGAAAATGGACAACAGAAAGAAGCAACAGCACAAATGGATTTTAATAGATTGTATATAAAATCTAAATTCCTTCGTCAGCTAGATGCGCCAAGCAATATTGCAGATAAAGAAAGATGGAAAAACAGATGGACAAAAATTACTGATAGTGTAACCACAAAATCGGGCAAGCGTGTATTGCGCACCCGAAAAATTTTAGATAAATCAGCAATGCCTTATGTAAGTACACCATTTAAAATCTTAGGCAAATTGCTTACAAGTTTAAAACAAGTAAATGTTACAGTGTCTGAAAATGGAAATACAAGATTGCCTGGTTATACAGATAGTACGCAGGCGCTTGGGCAGAATTTTAAAAGTATGGCACCCGGGTTCGATTTTGTATTTGGCCGACAAGTAGATAGTAATTGGTTGAATAGAAAATCAGCCGAAGGACTTATAACAAAAGATGCTGATTTTAATTATTTGTTTAAACAAAATTTTGATCAAACAATTACTGCCACTGCTACATTGGAGCCAATTAGAGATTTAACCATTACTGTAGATTTGAAAAAAACCTTTAGTAAAGATTATTCTGAAACGTTTAGATATGTTGACACAAGTGGTGGAACTAATTTAAAGTTTCAACATCTTACACCCTACTCTTCTGGTGGTTTTGATGTAAGTTATATTGCTTTCAAAACTTTGTTTGGATCATTTGATCCTAACAGAGTGTCGGAAACATTTAAAACTTTTCAGAATAATAGAATAATTCTTTCTAAAAGATTAGGCGCAGAAAATCCATATAGTATTGCAAATGGTGGCCCACAAGCAGATGGTTATTATTATGGCTATGGAAAATATGCGGTTGATGTTTTGATACCTTCGTTTATAGCTGCATATACTGGCGAGAGTGCTGATAAAGTTGGATTAATAAAACAATCTGATGGACGTACAAGATCAAATCCTTTTAGATCTATTTTGCCAAAACCAAATTGGAATTTAAATTATAATGGTTTATCAAAAATAAAAGGGCTTGATAAAATATTTACAAGCTTTAGTGTGACGCATGGTTATAATGGAAGCCTAAGCATGAATGGATTTACATCTGCATTGCTGTATCAAGATGTATCAAAATTTGGTTACCCATCTTTTTATGATACGGTTTCAAAAGCATTTATACCTTTCTTCTTAGTACCAAATGTAAGCATACAAGAGCAGTTTTCTCCATTGATTGGATTTGATATGGCTTTCACCAATCAATTTCAAGCAAAGTTTGAATATGCAAAATCTCGTACACTTAGTTTGAGTTTATACGACTATCAGTTAAGCGAGCAAAGGAGTACAGAGTTTTCAATTGGTATGGGTTATAGAAAAAAGAATATGCCAATTCTTAGAAATTTAAGACTTCCTAAATTTTTAGGCGGCGAAAAAATGACTAATGAAATTGCTTTTAGATTAGATTATAGAGTGAGAGATAATGTAACAGCCAATAGTAAATTGGACAACGATAATAATTTTGCAACTGGTGGTAGCAGAGAAGTAACTATTAGGCCAACGATAGATTATTATTTAAACAATAGAATTGGTCTTAAATTTTATTTTGATCAAACAAAAATAAAACCATACATTTCATCTAGCGCACCTACAACAAATACAAGAGCAGGTTTGCAAATACATATTTCATTGTCTCAATAATAATTTGAAATTTATACTATTCAATAAACAAAGCCCGAAAAATGCGGGCTTTGTTTATTGAACGATTTTCTTTGGCTCTCTTTTATCAGGATAAAATTCATATTCCAACATTTTACAGTCAATTTTACTTGTAAAAGATTCTATCCCTTCGCCTATGCTTTGGTTCATGTACCACCACAGTGTTCGGAAGATTTATAGAAATTTTATACAGCATACTTTTGGAATTCTATTGGTTTCCTCAAGAAAGTATTACTTTGTTATAAATAATAGCTGTTTCTAAATTTTGCCTCGTATGACACAAAAATAATGTGAATGCTAAATGTTTGTTACCTTTCGATACCAGAGCATAAAACATTTATATACCAAATTACTATGCCAAAACTTTAGTAGAAATTTTATTAAATTTAAAATATTACAAACTATTTTAGGGCTCAAATTATATGAAAAGACAATAAAAAATAAAATCCTACATGTAGTATTTCAACTACGAGATATATTATTAAAAAAATCTTTTTTTTAAATCAAACAAAACTCCATTATATTTGATTCTTATGTGTGCCCTTACACATAAATTCAATTATCTTTTCGAAGCGCTAAAATTCTAATTTTCTATTTAAGATTACTGCTTAATAATTTTTCTATAGCATATTTTGTAAAACAGAATAAGCTTGTTGTATTTTATATTTTTTAAACCACCAAAACTAAACTTCAGCACATGCAGTATTACCCTAACATTCGTTTTAAGTTTTTTACGCCCATTTTATTTTTATTTCTTTTTATTGGCAAAGCCAATTCGCAAACAACATCTTTAGTATGTAACCAACCACTTACTGTTTTTACTGATGCAAATACATGTAATAAGGTAGTGCGTTACAATGTTAATTTTTATGAGCCCCAAGTTGCTTCTCTTACGTATAGTTTTTCGGGAGCTACCAATGGTTCGGGCAGTGGTACAGGAACGGGTAGCGTATTTAATATTGGCACTACCTATGTTTTTTTTACTGCTACTTTACCAGGCAATAATATAATGACTTGTGCATCTACCATAATCGTAAAAGATACACTAGCTCCAGTTTTTAATTGCTCTGCAATTAAGGTAGTAAATAGTGCAGCTGGTAAATGTGGAGCCATTGTTGATTATGCTTTGCCTACAGTTATTGATAATTGTACTAGTTCTAACAGCAATAAAAAAGTATTGATGTTTTGGGCATATCAATCTCCGGATAATGATATTTTAAAAGCCGCTTTAGAAGCAGCTGGCTATACAGTAACACTTAGCGATGTGCCAAATAGTTTATACGATGGTACAAATCCATCGCTCTCTAATTTTGACGCTGCTGTTGATATTACAGGTACAGTTGGTGTTATGCCAGTTGCAGGACAATCTGCTTTAGTAGATTTTGTAACTAATAAAGGTAAAATATTTGTATCGAGCGGATATCATCCTTTTGATGATTATTTAAATCAATCATATCAAATTATGAATGATATAATACCGTTAGAAATTACTTCATTCAATTCAGAATATTTTGGAACAAATTATATTTTGAATCCTAGTCAAATTTCAACATCATATTTAGCTGGGATACCTGCCTCATTTACTGGCCCTACAGCAGTACAATTATTTGCTACGCTTAAAAATTACACTTCCAATCCTGCAATTAGTTTAATAACAACAGAATTACCTTCAATACCTAGCCCAAATATTAGTTGTGCATATGCTGTAAGGGAGTTTCAAAATGGTGGTAGAGCTTTTTGCTTTAACCATCTTGGAGATTTTTCGGGCACAGATATTTATTCAGATATTAACATGCAGCATTTATATATTAATGCGCTTTCTCGTACAGATTCTATTGCAGTTGTACAAACCGCTGGACTTGCACCTGGTTCTCTTTTTCCTGAAGGCGTTACTACCAATACTTTTACAGCTACTGACAACTCGGGTAATATTGGTACTTGTAGTTTCACTGTTACAGTTAGAGATGCTCAAAACCCAACCAACTATATTATTTATGCAACCAAAGAAGCAAAATTTGGAGAAAGTAATATCATTAATGGTGATGTAGGCGTTACTGCTGCAGATGGTAAAGCATCGTTTGAAAAAAATGATGTACTGAATCCGAATTTTGTAAAATCCAAATCAATTAATGTTCACTCATCTGCATTGGTTAGTAATAAATTTTATACACCTGCTACTGATGGTCCTGCTCCTGCTTTTTTTGCATACAGTGGTAATACAAATGGTTTGAGCAATTATAGCGCAACAACTAGTACTACATTAACTGGAAATTATAAAGACCTTACAATTAATGCTGGCATTACAGTTACTTTAGCTGGTAACAATTTTGGAAAGATAGAAATTAAAGAAGGCGCCAACGTTACATTTACTAGTAGTACAATTAATGTAGTAGAGTTACAAGTTAAAAAAGGTACAACAACAAAATTAACAACTGTGAATTTTGTAAACCCAACAACCATAAGTGTAAAAAATAAAGTAACAGTAGAAGAAAATGCAAGAGTAAATGAAGGTGGACCAAAAGTTACTTTTTACTTAAGTATTAATAATAATGATGATGACAATACAGAAAAGTTTATTGTAAAAGGAAAAAACACTAGAGTTACATCTAATATTATTATTCCAAAAGGCAAATTGAGAATAGAAGGATCTGAAGAAGGTTGTATAATGACAGGCTGGTATGTAGTAGGAAAAGTGGAAAGTACAGGTAAGAATGTACAATGGAATAAATATGAATGCGGCGGTACGCAATCATTCCGAAATGCGTCTCCTTCAACTTTTGCCCAAACCGAAGATGTATTTGCAAAATCATCTTTGATTATCGATGAAGCAACTGAAGAATTAAAAGTAAATGTATTTCCTAATCCGTCGTCCACCAATTTCAAATTAAATATTGATAGTAAAAGCAATGAGCGTATTACTATTCGAATACTCGATATGGTTGGAAAAGAAATAAATGTAATTCAAAGCTATAAAACAAAATCGAACACTTTACAAATAGGTGCGGCACTTATTGCAGGTACTTATTTTGCCGAAATAACACAAGGAAATAATAAGCAAATTGTAAAATTGGTAAAGTTAAATTAATACAATATTCTTTTAAATTTATAAAATCTCGTAGCTTTTGCTGCGAGACTTTTTTTGTACGAACACCTCAAATAATTTTAGTAAATTGAAACAGTTCATAAA
>JAYSOC010000096.1:0-2216 GCA_043723285.1 Ferruginibacter sp.
ATATTGAACATTTTAAACCAGATGTGTTGGTATTAATTGATTACCCTGGTTTTAATATGCGCATTGCAAAATGGGCACATAAAAAGAATATAAAAATTGTGTATTACATTTCTCCTCGAATATGGGCATGGAAAGAAAAGCGTGTGCATGCTATAAAAAGAGACGTAAATAAAATGCTCGTTATTCTTCCTTTTGAAAAAGAATTTTATAAAAAATATAATTTCGAAGTTGACTATGTTGGTCATCCATTAGCAGAAGTAATTACCGATTTTAAAACCAAAAACTCATCTATACAAAAAGAAAATATTGTTGCCTTATTGCCTGGCAGCCGTAAGCAAGAAATTTTGGTAAAATTGCCGATTATGCTTTCGGTAGCAAAACATTTTCCAACTTATAAATTTGTGGTGGCAAAAGCACCAGGGTTGGAGGATGAATTTTACGAAGCCATTTTAAAACCTTACAATAACGTTGGCTCAGTATCCAACCAAACATATGCATTACTCTGCAAAGCAAAGGCAGCATTGGTTACAAGCGGTACTGCTACATTAGAAACAGCCCTGTTTGCTATACCAGAAATTATTTGTTACAAAGGTGGAAAAATATCTTACGAAATAGCCAAGCGATTAATAAAAATAAAATTTATTGGTTTGGTAAATTTAATAATGAATAAAGAAGTGGTAAAAGAATTGATACAAGATGAATTAAACGAAAAAAATATTGTAGCAGAATTAAAATTATTATTAACAGAAAATGAAAAATCGATTCGGTTAAAAAAAGATTACGAAGCTTTGTATAATTTATTGGCAAAAGGTGGACATGCATCTGCCAATGCTGCTGAAAAAATTTATAGCCTCATAAAAAATTAGTGACGCAATAATTTAATAGCAAGCACAATCATAGCAAAAAGAAAAAGCAAAATAGATAATCGATTTATACCATGCATATACTTCATCCATTGTGTTGATTTATCGTTGGGGTCTTTTTTTACGATATATAAATATTGTCCTATTTGTTTTAGTATGCCCATTATCAAAAATTAAAGTTTTAAAATATTTGTTAAACAAAATTACGATAAAAAACTTTTTGAGGTTTTTAAGCGTACATCTCAATATAAAACTTAAAATAATGAAGAATATATTTATTGCCATTTTAATTGTTTCCTCTGCTTTTGGATGCAATGCGCAAAAAACAAAACCTGCAAAACAAACCAAGTACAACGTAGTAAAAACAGATGCGGAATGGAAAAAAATGCTTACGCCTATACAATATGATGTAACAAGACATGAAGGCACCGAGCGTGCATTTACTGGCGATATATGGAACAATCATGAGGTAGGTACTTATTATTGTGTATGTTGCAATCAATCGCTTTTTAGCTCTGCCAATAAATTTGAAAGTGGTACTGGTTGGCCAAGTTTTTGGTTGCCTATTGATAAAAAACATGTAGAAGAAAAGATAGATAATTCGTTTGGTAGTGTGCGTACAGAAGTAAGATGTAGCAATTGTGGTGCACACCTTGGACATGTATTTGAAGATGGTCCAAAACCAACAGGCCTGAGGTATTGTATGAACTCTGCTTCGCTTAAATTTGTGAAAAAGTAGCGGGTTGAAGGTTCAAAGTTGAAGGTTCAAGGTTGGCACTTTTAGATTGGAAGCATCAAAATAAATTGATTGCTGCATAATTAAAATATTTTGAAAAAAATAATAAACAAACATCCCCTTGCCATACGATGGTTGCATTGGATAAATTTCCCATTGCTAACTATCATGACATGGAGTGGTATATTAATTTATTGGGCTAATGATGTGTATAGAATTGGCTTTGGCAATAAAACCTTGCTCAAATTTTTTCCAGATAGTTTTAATAAAGCATTTAACATTCCTTTTCGCCTTGCAGAAGGAATGAGTTTGCATTTTTTCTTTATGTGGTTTTTTACTATAAATGGAATTGTATATTTTTTCTATTTACTTTTTTCAAAAGAGTATAAATTAATTTTTCCAAACAAGCATTCATTAAAAGAAGCATGGTTGGTTATCCTTCACGATTTGCATATAAAAAAAGGATTACCACCACAAAAAAATTACAATGCCGCACAACGCATTGCATACACAGGCGTAATAGTTTTAGGATTCTTTATCATCAGCACTGGTTTAGCCATTTACAAGCCTGCGCAGTTCCATTGGCTATGCGCTATGCTAGGCGGTTATGAGTGGGC
>JAYSOC010000097.1:0-2216 GCA_043723285.1 Ferruginibacter sp.
ATGAACAACGCATTGTTACCAATTGTTGTTTTACTTGCTTGGCGAAGTAGCCGCATAAATATGCACAAAGAAAACCTCCTTACAACTTAGCTTCCTACAAACTCATATTCCTATAAATAACTATGTACACTTCCATCGAAACACATTAAGTATTGGTAAATATTAGTAACTGTCTATATAAATAAAACTTTAGCAAGATTTTTGCATTACTCCTAATACTAAAACCTTTCTGTACAGCATTATTGTTTAATTTAGTGCCTTGTTATTATCATGAAAAAATTTGTACTAATAGTATTTCTTTTCGTTTTTTTTGTTCCTGTTTTTGCAAGGCATGTAATAGGTGGCGAAGTTATTTATGATTACACTGGTCCAGGTGCAACTCCTAATAGTAAATCTTACAGAGTAACCCTTAGGCTTTTTAGAGATGCTCAAAATTGTAATGCAGGTAATGCCTGCGCTGAACTTCCCACTTCGGTGAAAATGGGTGTATATAATAATGACAACAATACACTATTTGGTGGGTACAGAGATGTACCGCAAGCATCTCTAATAAATGGGCTTCCTGTAATTTCTAAACCGCCTTGCCTTACTAATGAGCCTACACTTAACTATCAGGCTGGTTATTATTATTTTGATGTCACATTGCCCGATAATAATAATGGTTATATTGTATCTTTTCAAACTTGTTGTAGAGTTGCTAGTATTGACAATGGTGGAAGTAATGAGGGCGCAACATATATAGGAGAAATACCAGGAAATAGCACTTTACTAAATAACACATTCATTACAGATAATAGTGCTCGTTTTGAAACTGGTGTATCGATTATCTGTAATGGTAAACCTTTCAAACTAGATTTTAGTGCAACTGATCCAGACAATGACCAACTGGTTTATGAATTCTTCAATGCATACGATGGTGGGGCTGCTACACAAAGTAATGGTGCTTCAAATTACCAAACTCCCGCTGGGCCTCCATACAATTCCATCAACTACGTTTCAGGATATACAGGGTTTAATGCATTTGGCACTTTTGCAACACTCAATTCTGCAACAGGAATTATTACAGGTATTGCACCAACATCTGGCAGCAAATATATTGTAGCTGTTGTAGTAAAATCTTACAGGGCAGGCAAATTCATTGCGGCGCACAGAAAAGATTTTCTTGTAACCGTTGCGCCATGCGATTATGCAAGCTCAGACCTTTTAAGACAACTGGGGCCAATATACAATTGCGATAGTTTAAATACAGCTTTTAAAAACGGAAATAATTCTTTGCTCAATCTCACATTCGATTGGAATTTTGGAGATCCTGCTTCTGGAGCTTTAAATACATCTACACAAGAATTTCCCATTCATCCCTTTTCGGCACCAGGAGATTATTGGGTAAAACTTACAATCAATAAAAATACAAATTGTGAAAGCATAGACAGTAATATTGCAAAAATTTATCCAGGCTTTACACCAGTTATAAAACCCATTTTACCTCAATGTAAAAATACACCCGTACAGTTTAATGATATTAGCACTACAAATTTTCCTCCTATTATTTATTGGCGATGGGATTTTGGCGTTACCACATTGCTCAATGATACAAGTCTTCTTATAAAAGATCCTATTTACACATACACAACTCCAGGTACTTATAATGTAGAAATGGAAATTGCATCCAACGTAGGATGCAAAAAGAAAGTCAATAGAGATGTTGTCATCGTTGATAAACCAGATTTTTTTATATCAAAAGATACGCTCATTTGCACAGTAGATACTTTGCAACTACACAGCAATGTTAGTAGCGGCACAGTTATATGGACACCCAATATTGCCATTAGCAATGTAGGAAGTTATAATCCATTGGTAAGCCCAGATATTACTCAAACTTATACTGCTAATTACAGTGATCAATTTGGATGCAAAGCCACAGAATCAGTAAAAGTAAGTGTAGTAAACGAAGTGACACTTTTATCAATAAACGATACAACCATTTGTAGAACAGATAATGCAACACTAAATTTAAATACGGATGCATTGTATTTTAATTGGACTTCAATGCCTGCAAGTACAATAACTACGGCATCTATACGCAACCCTATTATTCTTCCTACAGATCCAATGACTACCTATTATGTAAAAGCATCCATTTCTAATAAATGTTTTAAAAACGATACTGCAATTATAAAAACTGTACCATACCCAATAGTAACGGCGAGTACAACTTC
>JAYSOC010000098.1:0-2214 GCA_043723285.1 Ferruginibacter sp.
TACTTTACTTTTTTATTTAATTACATGATGTATTCACTCTTTATTATTGGTTTTATATGGGGCAAAGCGAAATAATTATATTTTTAATAACAGCAACTATCGTTTTTATAACCCTAATACTGGGATTAATAAACTTTTTTTTGCAATACAGAAAGCGAAGATTACATCATTTAGAAGACACAAAAAAAATGCAAGAGCTTCATCAATCAGAACTCCTCTCTACCCAGCTCGAAATGCAAACACAAACCATGCAACACATTGGCAGAGAAATACACGACAATGTGGGGCAAAAACTAACGCTAGCAAGCCTCTACACACAGCAACTTGCATACGAAAACAAAGCACCACATATAAATGATAAAATAGAAAACATTGGAAGTATAATAAACGAATCGTTGGCAGAGCTAAGGCAGTTGTCAAAATCTTTAACAGATGATAGAATAAATGACAACAACATTGTTCAATTATTGCAACAAGAATGTGAAATTGTAAATGAATTGAAAAAATGCGATATTAGTTTTACAAGTAATCAAAATAATATAGCACTACCATATCAAACAAAAAGTATTTTAGTAAGAATAACACAGGAGTTTTTGCAAAATAGTATGAAGCATGCTTTGTGTAAAACCATACAAGTCACCTTGCAAAAAAATGAAAGTAGCTTATTACTAGTATTGCAAGATGATGGTAAAGGATTTGATAAAAATAAAATTGCAAGCAATGGAATAGGGCTTATCAATATGAAAAAAAGAGCAGAAATTATAGGAGGAAAATATACTCTTGAAAGCACCCTAGATAAAGGAACAAAATTAATCATTGAAATCCCAAATGATAAACAATAAATGACACACAGCATAGCCATAATAGACGATCACATTCTAATAGCAAAAGCCATTACTGGTATTATAGAAAACTTTAAGCAGTTTAATGTTTTGTTCGAATGCGAAAATGGAAAAGTGCTCTTAGAAAAATTACAAGTTAAAAAAAACATACCCGATATTGTTTTGCTAGATATTAGTATGCCAATAATGGATGGCTTTGCTACGGCTGAATGGCTACGAGATAATCATCCACAAATATTGGTAATGGCACTGAGCATGCAAGATGATGAGCAAAGTTTAATAAAAATGGTAAAGGCAGGAGCAAAAGGATATTTATTAAAAAATGTACATCCAACAGAATTAGAAAAGGCATTAAACGCATTGGTAAAAAATGGCACGTACTTTCCTGAATGGGCAGCTAGCAAGGTTTTTATGAGCCTAAGCAAACCCGCTACCAATAACGATAATTTTTCTATTACAGCTCGAGAGAAAGAATTTTTACAATACACCACCACCGAAATGAGCTATAAAGAAATTGCAGAAAAAATGTTTTGTAGCCCACGCACTGTAGAAAGTTATAGAGATTCCCTTTTTGAAAAATTGGACTTGAAAAGTAGAGTTGGGCTAGCGGTATTTGCTATAAAAAATGGGTATGCAAATAATTAAAAAGCCAACAACAATTTATCAATTTAACTATTAAACAATTTACTTCACCTCCTGCATATCCACCAACTTCTTATAAAAACCATCTTGCCCTATCAAACCAATGTGCGTACCACGCTCTACAATTTCGCCTTTTTTAAGTACAAGAATTTCGTCGGCATGTTTTATGGTGCTTAGTCTGTGGGCTATTACTACCGAGGTTCTATTTTCCATCAAATTATTTATAGCATCTTGCACCAAGCGTTCGCTTTCGGTATCAAGAGATGATGTAGCTTCATCTAAAATAAGAATGGGTGGGTTTTTTAAAACTGCTCTTGCAATGGTTAAACGTTGTCTTTCGCCACCACTAAGTTTACTTCCTCTATCGCCAATATTGGTATCGTAGCCTTGCTCTTTTTTCTCTATGAACATATGAGCATTGGCAATTTTTGCAGCATCAATAATTTCATCTCTGTTACAATTTTCCATACCCAACGCAATGTTGTTTGCAATACTATCATTAAACAATATCGGCTCTTGCGTTACAATACTCATAAGACTACGCAAAGAAAATAAGGAGTAGTCTTTTATGTTTACACCATCTACTAATATCTCTCCGCCGCTTGCATCATGAAAGCGTGGTATCAAATCTGCCAATGTCGATTTTCCAGCACCACTGCTACCCACAAGCGCAATGGTTTTTCCCTTCTCTACTTTAAAACTGATGTCTTTTAAAATGGCTACATCATCA
>JAYSOC010000099.1:0-2211 GCA_043723285.1 Ferruginibacter sp.
GTATTTAATTCTTCTGGTAATTTTTTTGGATAACCAAGTGTAGGAATACCAGCGGCATCTAAAAATGCCAATGCTATATTTCCATTCTGAAAATCGAAAGTCCACCTTGGAGTATATTTCAAAGTGTATGTAACATCAATATTAAAATTGGAAACAGATGTAGATCCTTGCACACCTTGGGTTTGCCAATAAGCAATACGTGCATTTACAGTTGTAGTTCTAAACTTAGCAGGAATGATAAACGTACCGCCTCTATAGTCAATATTATTATGACTAAAGTCGATACCATCTTTTGCTTTGGTTGGATTAATGATCCATTTTACCTGCACACGATAGTTTTTTATTAAATCATGAAGCATGCCCCATGGTTTAACGCCATTGCTATACGTTTGTGGAGTTAAACCCATATTCACAATAAATGACCCAGTAGGAATTGGCTCATTTGCTGCAAAGGTCTTCATATAGCTAAAGCACACAATAATAAATATTGCAACGGCTTTACTTTTTGGTAAAAATCTTAACATGATACTTTATTTTTCTTTTAAAAAAATGTAGCAAGTTGTAAGATTCTATGTGTGTTGTTGTATTGAATTTTATTGAAAATTAGGGTATTCGGTTCAATACGTAACTATTAAATGCTTTTTTGTGTATTTTATTGTGTATAAAAAGAAAAACAAACAAAAATATGACAATATAGATATTGTTTTAATTATAACATAATGATTTACATTATATATTGTATGTAAATATTTTTATGTAGAATTATTATTTTTTTGAATTATGAAAAAATAACTTCGAAATTTTGAAAATAATCAGCTTTTTTTGCTTATTTCATTTTCCGGGTTAAAAATAGCCAATGAGTATTTGAGATTTTTTGTGGAAATAACCATCCAAATATCGAACTTTTTTGAAGAAGATTTGAGGTTGTTTGAAAACATAGAAATTTGATATTTTTGGAGCAAAAAATTGAATGGTATATAAAACAATTTTATTTAGCAATGCAATTAACTTAAAAGATGGCAAGTCAATTTTTTTACAAAAAATAAATGTATACACTACTTGTCTCGACTTTTCGAGAAAGGCGCTAAGGCACAAAGAAAAAACTTCGTTTTTATTTTTTTGTTTTGTAAAAGTTTTTGCAAAGCAGGCAGGAAGACGTTTTTTGAAGAGGAAAAGAAGGCGGGAACAGAAAATGCTACGCATTTTACAATTCTAAAGAATCAAAGGCTTAGTTTTATTTAATGGGAACTAATTTTATCTTTGTAAGAAATTATACCCCTTGGACACAACATTTTTATCACATTTTTTACCCAAAGGCTTACTAGAGCATTTTTCGATTAATTCTATAAGTGATTTAGAAGATACTGTTTCAAAAATCAAATATTTTGAGATACAACTTGAGGAAAATAATATTTTACTCAAGTCAGATATTATAGAATATGAATCAAAAGGATTTACGGAGATAACCCTACAAGATTTTCCGATACGAGGTAAAGCTGTTTAATTAAAGATAAAGCGTCGTCGTTGGCGTCATAAATTACGACCAAAAGAAGTAGTAAGAAATGATTTTTCCTTTGTTGCCGTTGGCTCTGGGTTTACCCAAGAGTTATCGGATTTTTTAAAAGGTACAGGTAAATACAAGGATTGATACCATTACAAATATTAATAGCTACTTTGGTGTAAAGGCCAATAAAATACGGTGTCATTACAAAAAATATAGTAGTGGTTTTGTCGATTGGGAACAAAAAACACATGCCGAAGATTATATGCTTTTCCCCGAAAGTGTTGGCCCGTATTTAAGTATTGATGAAGTCTCTTTATCACAAGGAGAACTCTATACTTTTGTAAGCAACAAAGCAGGCAAAGGTAGAGCAGGCACGCTAGTGGCATCTATTAAAGGAACACTATCAAAGAACATTATTGAAACCCTCTTAAAACTGAGTGAGCATAGGCGTTTGGCTGTAAAAGATGTGACGCTATATATGGCAAAAAATATGGAAGCATCTGTAAGAATAGCTTTTCCACAAGCCACTCTAGTAACAGATCGTTTTCATGTTGTAAAACTTGCTATGGAGACCTTGCAGCACATTAGAATTAATAAAAGATGGCAAGAATTAGATATAGAAAACCAAGCCATAGCCCAAGCTAAAAAAGACAACGTAAAATACATTCCATTTGTGTTAGAAAATGGAGATAGTCCTAAACAACTAT
>JAYSOC010000100.1:0-2208 GCA_043723285.1 Ferruginibacter sp.
TACAAAGCCATTGGCAAATGAGGGTTTAGCAGAAACTGATATGGACGAAAATGATGAAGATGTGGATGAAGAAAAAGAATTAACAACATCTGGAAATTCAATTACAGGTAATGCTGGGATACTCAATGTGCCAGACCAATCTCCAAAGTTTGACCATGAGCTTACCATAAATGAAAAAGCCGAAGAAGAAGCAAAACGTGGTGCAAGAATTGTAAATACCATAATGGTGCCACCAAAAAATAATGTAACTACCGCCAGCGAAATTGCAGAAGATACTAAAGAAGATAATGCATTTGTATCGGTAATGCCGCCACCTAAAAAAATGCCATTTACACCAATACCAGATTTGGCATTGGAAGTAAAAACTGTGCCTGATGAACCAGTAGAAGAAATAAAAACAAAAACGGCCGATGAGGTAAAAGCATTGGGCAATTACGATCCTATTTTAGATTTGAGGGATTATGTTTATCCTTCGGTAGAATTATTGGAAAACCACGGTAGCGAAAAAATTGTACAAGATCCGCAAGAGCTAGAAAATAATAAAAATCAAATCATAAGCACACTTAGAAATTATGATATTGAAATACAAAAAATTTCTGCAACTGTTGGGCCTACAGTTACGTTGTATGAAATTATTCCTGCACCTGGAGTACGTATAAGTCGTATAAAAAACTTGGAGGATGATATAGCCCTAAGCCTTGCTGCGCTTGGTATTCGTATTATAGCACCTATACCAGGTAAAGGTACAATAGGTATAGAAGTGCCCAACACCCGCAAAACAATGGTGAGCATGCGCACTTTGCTCGACGATGATAAATTTAGCAAAAGCACATTTGCATTGCCCATTGCTATTGGTAAAAAAATTGATAATACACATTTTGTGGTGGATCTTGCAAGTATGCCGCATTTATTGATGGCTGGTGCTACTGGGCAAGGTAAATCTGTAGGGTTAAATGCGATATTGGTTTCGTTATTGTACAAAAAACATCCATCGCAGTTAAAATTTGTATTGGTAGATCCCAAAAAAGTAGAGCTTAGTATTTACAAAACAATAGAGAAACATTTCTTAGCAAAACTACCCGGCGAAGAAGAAAGTATTATTACGGATACTAAAAAAGTAGTACATACATTAAATGCACTTTGTATAGAAATGGATAATCGCTACGACTTGCTAAAAGAAGCAGGTTGTAGAAATATACGTGAGTACAATGAAAAGTTTATTTCGAGAAAATTGAATCCAGAAAAAGGGCATCAGTTTTTACCGTTTATTGTGTTAGTGGTAGATGAGTTTGCCGATTTAATAATGACGGCTGGTAAAGAAGTAGAAATGCCCATTGCACGACTAGCACAGCTTGCAAGAGCTATTGGCATTCACTTAATCATTGCTACGCAGCGGCCATCGGTAAATATTATTACAGGTACCATTAAAGCTAACTTCCCTGCACGTATTGCATTTAAAGTAAGTAGCAAAATAGATAGTCGTACTATTTTAGATACTGGTGGTGCAGAGCAATTAATTGGCAAGGGCGATATGCTCGTAAGTTATAATGGCGAAGTAGTGCGCTTGCAATGTGCGTTTGTAGATACGCCTGAAGTAGATAAAATTGTTGACTTTATTGGAAGCCAACGTGGCTACCCTGATGCATTTTTATTGCCAGAATATGTAGATGAAAAAGAAATGGAAGGAAAAGATTTTGATGTAAATAATAAAGATGCATTGTTTGAAGACGCAGCACGATTAATTGTGATGAGCCAAAGCGGAAGCACCTCTTTACTACAACGAAAAATGAAATTGGGTTATAACCGTGCTGGCAGATTGATGGATCAGTTAGAAGCAGCGGGCATTGTAGGGCCAAACCAAGGAAGTAAAGTGAGGGATGTATTAATAAAGACGGATGCAGAGTTGCAGGAGTTTTTGAATGAAATGGGAAGTTAGATTAAAGATTGTTAGATATTAGACACAAGATTTGTTTCTAATATCTTGTGTCTTTTGTCTAATGTCTAATTATCTAATTATGGGAAAATTTTTAATAGTAGGTCTTGGAAACCCTGGAAACGAATATGCTAATACCCGCCACAATATTGGGTTTGATGTGGTAGCGGCTTTTGCATTGAAGCATGGCGGCGTTTTTAAAGTTGGCAGATTGGCATATACAGCCGAAGTAAAATGGAAAGGGAAAATATTTGTGTGTGTATTGCCAACAACAT
>JAYSOC010000101.1:0-5453 GCA_043723285.1 Ferruginibacter sp.
AATTCTTTGAAACGGTATGACCATTTTCAAGATTTGTAACTTCAATTTTATTTTTATAAACTTTTATGTAAAGCAACTTCTTTTTAAATAGCATAAATATTTTTTACAACTGCTTAAACTCCTTAAACAAATCAACCTTATTATTTTCTACCAAAGCTTGATACGTTTTCCATTTACCACTAAAAAAAGTATTTATTTTCGTAATGGCTTCGGCAATTTTACCTTCAGCTTTTTTTACCAATAATTCATCACTGCTTGTTGGCTTTGCATTCTTCCCATTAATATTATCTAATGCTTCTTCAAATGCTGTAAGCACGGTTTCCTGCGGTATTTGACCATAACCTTGACGCTCTATTTTTTTGCCTTTTATAAAATCTGTTATTGTTTTTATCTCGTCTTGCATTTTTTTGCATTGCCTACGAATGCTATCTGCCATGGGTGTTTCTATATCTTTTAATTGTGCTTCGTATTTTTTTGTTATGTCCTCAGCATCGGTTAATTGGTCCATACCTTGCGTAAGTTTATCAGCTGTTTTTTTAAGTTGTGTGCTCAACGTTTTTTGTGCAAATATTATGTCGGAGTTATCTGCTTTTCTTGGGTCTGCTTTTATAGTTATAAAACTTGAATCAGCCTCTTTATTAAAATGGATAACGACTTTGTATTTACCTGGCAATACTGCATCACCACTCGGTTCTTCATCATTTGGTTTTGGTTTGGTAGAACCTGGTTTTCTAAATCCTTTTTCATCCATACGCCATACTTTTTTATTGAAACCTGTATCCGCAGGCCAATTTAGTGTGCGTATCAATTCATTTTGCATATTGTAAATTTTTACAAGGGCAGTATCCAATTTCATTTTTTTAAGTGCAGTAGCAGTAGAGTCTACCGTTTTATTAGCTGTGGTATCTCTCGGCTTTACATTGGCATAAAAATTTATTACGGCTCCTCTTGGTTTGTTATCTGCATTCCATACGCCCCAAGTGCTCCACTCATAGCCGGGTTGATTTTTATAACTTACTTTATATGCATCATTGTTTTCAAATGCTACAATATTTTTATTTAGTATTCCTTTTTGCCCAGCTAGTTTTCTAAGTGGACGAATATCATCTAACACATACATAGCTCTACCAAAAGTGGCAATACACAAATCTGCTTCACGCTCTTGTATTGCTAAATCATATGTACTTACACTTGGATAACCATTTTTAAATTGTTGAAATGTGTTGGCTCCATCAAAACTTATCCATAAGCCTTGCTCTGTACCTACAAAAATTAAATTAGGTTGTACAGGGTCTTGCAATACACACAATGCATATCCTTTGGTATTTTTATTTTGCAAAATATTTACCCAAGTATTACCATAATCGGTTGTTTTAAAAATGGTAGCTGCAAAGTTTCCTCTGCGATAATCATTGGCTACAACATAAGCCTCGCCTGCATTGTACCTGCTTGCACGTACTTGAGGTATCCAACTACCTTTTGCTAGACCAGTGATTTTGCTAGAAACATTTGTCCATGTTTTTCCAGCATCCTTTGTGAGTTGTACTTGTCCATCATCCGTTGTTACCCATAAAATATTGTTGTTTAATTTGCTTGGCTCTATTGCTAAAATGGTACAATGATTTTCTGCACCAGTTATATCAATGCTTATTCCACCATTTTTGGTTTGGTCTATTTGAGCACTATCATTTGTAGTAAGGTCAGGGCTAATGGTTGTCCAGCTAGCACCTTTATCTGTACTCTTGTGCACAAATTGACTACCATAGTAAATCGTTTTTTTATCAAATGCATCTTGTGCAATAGCTGCATTCCAATTAAAACGTATTCTATCTTTATTTACTGTATTAGTAATACTGGATGGACGAATATCCCATTTTTCTCCAGTTGTAATATTATACCTTCCTACTTCTCCACCTTGGCTCATTGCGTATAACCAATTTGCATCTTCAGGGTCGGGCATTACATCAAAACCATCGCCGCCCCAAAGGCTTTCCCAATAATAATTTTTCAATCCACTTTCTGTCCAAGTGTAAGCAGGGCCACGCCAGCTGCCGTTATCTTGCATGCCTCCCATTACATTATACGGTAGTTCATTGTCCACATTTATATGATAAAATTGTCCCACTGGTATTTTTTCATCAAACATCCAAGTCTTACCTTTATCTCTTGTAATGCCGATACCGCCATCGTTTCCGTCAATAATAAAATTTGGGTCAAGGGGGTTTATCCAAAATGCATGATGATCTGGATGAATGCCGTTGTAAGGAATTACGGTTTTAAAAGTTTTACCAGCATCTTCACTCATGCTCACCATTTGGTTTATCAACCATAAACGATTTTCATTTTTCGGATCTGCAATTACATCTTGAAAATAAAAACTTCTGTTAGCAGTATATGCAGGATCCTCATTTACTTTTTCCCATTTGCTACCGCCATCATCACTTTTATACAACGCACTTTTTGTACTTTCTATTAATGCATAAATTCTATTGGGCATATCATGACAAATCGTAATGCCTATTCTACCATAATTACCAGTAGGTAATCCAGCTTCACCATTTAATTTTTTCCAATTTTTTCCTGCATCGTAGGTTACATACAATCCACTACCTTTTCCTCCACTATTCAAACTCCAAGGTGTGCGACTGTGCTGCCACATAGCTGCAAATATTTTATTCGGATTTTTTGGATCCATAATCATATCGCCCACACCACTTGTATCGTTTGTGTATAAAACTTTATTCCAAGTTTCTCCACCATCTGTTGTTTTAAAAACACCACGCTCGCTGTGTATGCCATACGGATTACCTATAGCACCTGCATACACTACATTCGGATTTGTAGGGTCAATAATTACTCTATGTATATTTCTTGTTTTTTCCAAGCCCATACATTTCCATGTTTTGCCAGCATCTATACTCTTGTAAATACCTTCTCCAATACTTACTGAGTTGCGAGGGTTTCCTTCGCCAGTGCCTACCCACACAATGCTTGGGTTGCTTTGACAAATAGCAATGCTACCAATATTTTGCAAGGGTTGCTCATCAAATACGGGCGTCCAATTATTACCAGCATTTTCTGTTTTCCACACACCGCCACTTGCAGCACCTAAGTAAATGGTGTTAGGATCGCTATGCAATGCATCAATCGTTGTTATACGACCACTCATACCACTTGGGCCAATGGCACGGGGTTTCATTGTTTTAAATTGTTTGGAGAGGTCAACAGTTTGTGCATGCAAACAAACAGAGTAAGAGAGTGTGAGTAATGTAAAAATTATCTTCATAAAATTATATTCTAAAAATTGTGATAAAATTTAATCCCAAATCAATGGCATCTCATTTCCCATTGTTCTGTAATACGACAACATTTGCCCAGTATGCACTGCTTCATGGTAAGCTATTCTTTGTAAATAATCGCCAAGTATTCTGCGTTGATTTTTTTCCGTTCTTACAATTTCAATACTAGAAAAATCTTCGTTCGAAAATGATTGTATGGTTTGCAAAAATTGTTCTCTGTAAGACTTAGCAAAATCTAGTTCATCTTCCACATTTGTATAAGCCCTATTTTTCCATGGCGAAACATAATCCCCAATATTACCTCTGTTGTTTACAATGATATGAAACAAATGTTCGCCTTCCAAAACGTGGCGTATCATTTCTATGCATGTCATAGCAACTTCATCAGGTTTCCAATGGTAATTTTCTGGAGATAATGCTGACCATAGTTTTATGCTGCGTCTTCGTATTTCTTCAAAATTTAAAATGATGATTTCGGTTTGTGTCATGCAGTTAATTTTATTATTGGTATTCGCCATACTCCGCCCTCAGCACATCAGCAATTTCCCCCAATGTACAAAAATGCTCCACAGCATCTACCACAAACGGCATTAAGTTATCCGTTCCCTTTGCAGCAGTAGCAATGCTTTCCAAGCATTGTTTCACTTTTGTGTTATCCCTTCTTTGTTTAAGTTCAGTTAATTTATCTATTTGTGTTTTTTGTATGCTTTCATCTATTTTAAACACAGGTGTTTTGTACATCTCTTCTGTTACAAATTTGTTTACACCCACCGATGTTTTTGCACCGCTTTCAATATCTTTTTGGTATTGATATGCACTAGCTGCAATTTCATCTTGCATAAAACCTTGCTCAATGGCTTCTATACTACCACCCATGGTATCTATTTTTTCTATCAATTGCCAAGCTGCTTTTTCTACTTCATCTGTTAGGCTTTCTACAAAATAACTTCCTGCAAGCGGATCAACAGTATCAGGAGCGCCACTTTCAAACGCTACAATTTGTTGTGTACGCAATGCAATTTTTGCTGCTTCTTCAGTTGGTAAACTCAATGCCTCATCGTACCCATTCGTGTGTAAGCTCTGCGTACCGCCCATTACAGCTGCAAGGGTTTGCAAGGTTACTCGGCAAATATTATTTAGCGGTTGTTGCGCTGTAAGTGTACTACCACCTGTTTGTGTATGAAAACGCAGCATCATCGCTTTCTCATCTGTAGCACCAAGGTCTTTCATAATTTTCGCCCACATTCTACGTGCTGCTCTAAATTTTGCTACCTCTTCAAATAAATTATTGTGTGCATTAAAAAAGAAGGAGAGGCGTTTGCCAAAAACATTTATATCCAAACCCTTTGCTAGTGCAGCTTTCACATATGCTTTACCATTGCTCAGTGTAAATGCAATTTCTTGCACAGCCGTACTGCCTGCTTCACGTATATGATAACCCGAAATAGAAATCGTATTCCATTTTGGCACATCGGTACTGCACCATTCAAAAATATCGGTAATGATGCGCATAGATGGTTTCGGCGGATAAATATATGTGCCTCTTGCTGCATATTCTTTTAAAATATCATTTTGTATTGTGCCCGAAATCTTTTTCAAATCTGCACCCTGCTTTTTTGCAAGCGCTACATAAAAAGCCAGCAAAATAAATCCCGATGCATTTATCGTCATTGATGTAGACACTTGTTCCAAATTTATGCCTGCAAACAAAAGCTCCATGTCTTCAATGCTATCTATTGCTACGCCTACTTTTCCCACTTCACCATCAGCTAATTCATGGTCGCTATTATACCCAATTTGTGTAGGCAAATCAAATGCAACGCTTAGCCCACTTACACCTTGGCTCAATAAATAATGATAACGCTTGTTGCTTTCTTCTGCAGTAGAAAACCCAGCATACTGCCGCATAGTCCACATTTTTCCTCTGTACATACTTGCTTGCACACCACGTGTAAAAGGAAACTCTCCAGGCAACGAAATATCCGCAGCTACTGTGTTTGCAGCTGTATATAATTCCTTTATTTCAATTCCCGAATCGGTAGTAATTTTATTTTCTGCCATGTATTTGTCTAATATCTTGTGTCTAAAATCTTGTGTCTATTCCCCTGCTTCTTTCATAGCCTGCTTTGCCTCATGTTGTATTGCATCAAGCAC
>JAYSOC010000102.1:0-2199 GCA_043723285.1 Ferruginibacter sp.
GTATAAGCCAACAGAGCTTACCAGTTACAACACTTTACCCCGAAATGGTAGCTCAAATGTACCCCCATTTTGATAATGAGCATTTAAATGAGTTTGGTATGAATAATTTGTGGTTTTTGTAAATTTTCTGTAAACCCTATATGTAAACTAGGCTTTTGAGGTATATCCTATACCCTATACAAGTAAATTATGTCTCTTTTTTGATACTATTTACTATATTTGCCTAATAATTTTAGTCTTCTACAAATAATTATGCACAACTCCTTCACATCTCAACAAATAAATAAGCTAGGCAATACACTTGTTTATCTTGCCAATAATGTTGGGGAGTTAAACAAAACAAAAATTCTAAAACTATTATATTTAATAGAAGAAAAATCAATTAAAAAGTTTGGTTATCCTTTCTTTGGTTTTGATTTTCAGTTGTGGAAATTTGGTCCTGTTTTAAAGGATATTTATATTGATTTATCTGAAGAAGCTCCTCAAATTTTAGCTGCCTATATTGCTAGAGCAGATTATGATAATAAATTATTCGTTCCAATTACCGAATTCATAGATGATGAATTTAGTGATAATGATATGTATTTGCTTAATACTATCGTAGATTTTGCAAAACATAAAACTGCCAGCGACCTTGTAGATGTTACCCATACTGAAAATTCTCTTTGGAAGCTTTCAGCATTAAAGAATGGAATATATGAGCAGTTAGAAGCAAAAGAATTAAACAGTACAGAATTTTTAATTGATTTTTCTTTGTTGTTTGATAATAATACTTTTCAAAAAGAACGTTACGAAAGTGCAGTTGATAATCTCCAATTTATTAATCACTTCAAACGGTAAGTTGTGTTTACACAAGGTCAAATTTTTTATTTCACTCCTTTTTATTTTAAGAATGGCAATACTGCAAAGCCCAAGTATTTCATTGTCCTAAAAAATATTGAAGATAACATTGTTATTGCATCATTACCTACAAGGTCAAACAATGCACCAAGTTTAATAGATGTTACACACGGTTGCATTAATCATGATGATAGAATGTTTAACTGCTATGCTTTTGAGGCAGGTAAAATTATTACAATTGACGGTTTTTCTTTTCCATTAGCAACTTACATTTATGGTAATGAAGTTGAAACTTATGAGGTAGATATGCTATCATCAGTGTACCAAGTTAAAAATATAGATTACGAAATTATAGGTACTCTTACTGATGCAGAATTTAATGATATATACAATTGTTTAAAGAACAGTAGTAGTGTTAAAAGAGGTATTAGGAAAATTCTTTAAGATACATACTAAAATTAAAATCCCAGCCCACCGCACAGCATACGGCCGTCCCACGCCAAAATACAAGGGCGTGGTACTCTATGGCATTGCAGTCAGTTTTTTTGTCATAGTTTTTGTACCTACACTATTACAGCACATTTATTTTTTTAAAAGACAGAGAAAAAAATAAAAGAGCTGTAGCCAACAAACAATACAAAAACTTACGCCAAAAAAACTGCCTGAAGCTAAATAACATAATGTGCGTTATAGTATTTTTTAGCCCTGCTCATGTCCGCCAAAATACAGGGGCGGAACATGCTCTGAAAAAAATCCTATAACAACATTATATTAAATAGCCAATGCCATAGCAATAAAAAAAATAATCCTACGCCAACATTGCCCTGCTAATTATTTTTTTATTGAGCCGTACCAAAGACAGCCAACGCTTCCCAAAGCGGTGTGCAAGCACTATCTATTTATATGCTATCTCACTCCGTTCAGTCAATAGCACCGCCTGCGGCAGCATGGCAAATAATCTTTTATTTTCTTTTGGTTACTCAATCTTTGAAGTCTTTTTACATATTCAAACAGTGGGTTTAAAAACTGCCGCAGCCGCCAGTTAGTTCTTTTATAATTTAAAGTGAAGTAGTGGCGGCATTGGCTTGCAAAAAAAAGATAAACGATAAGCCGAGCATAGGAAGTAATATGGACATTAGTACAAAGGATTTAACATTTTATTTTTAATCAACTTCATATCAACTTATCATTTATCTTTTTTTCGCCACATAAGCAGCCCTTAAATTTTAGAAGTTTAAAAAATTAAAAGAAATAAATTGACTAAGGCTTTTGATTTTATACAAAAATGCAGCACTATATTTACAAAATTACTTATGGGAAAATTGGACAATTTTTAAATACTTTCAAGAATAAACATAA
>JAYSOC010000103.1:0-5446 GCA_043723285.1 Ferruginibacter sp.
GACATAAAGTATAATTAATGATTAAATATATAGTCCAAATATAACCAAAAAAATCCAATAACGACATATTGGACTAATTATTTATTCACATTGGTATTACTTGTGTGGTAGAAGATAAACCCCTACCTGCCCATGGTGTAAAGGTTTCTTTAACCATTCCAATTATAACAAAAAATACAAATGAAAATTAAAGCCGTTATAGTAGATGATGAATTAATAGCCAGAGATGTGCTGGAGAATTACTTAAAAAAATATTGCCCAATAGTACAAGTAGTGGGGCAAGCACAGCACATTAAAGAAGCAGTACCAATGATAAAAGAGCTGCAACCTGATCTCGTTTTTTTAGATGTAGAAATGCCTTTTGGCAATGCTTTTGATGTATTGGAAGCCTGCCAACCGGAGGAGTTTGAAACCATTTTTATTACCGCATATTCCGAATATTCTTTACGAGCATTAAACCTAAGTGCGGCGTACTATATTTTAAAACCCATTGATATTACAGAATTAATTGCAGCTGTACACAAAGTGCAACTATCCATTTTAAATAAAGAAGATTTTAATCGTACCAAAATTTTATTAGATAACTTAAAAGGTAGACCAGAAAAACAACAAATTATTTTACCAACCCTACAAGGCTTTGATGTAATTAAAACTGAAAATATTATAAAACTACAAGCCAATGGAAATTTTACAGATGTTTATTTAAAAGATGGTACCAGCAAAATGATTTGCAAATTTCTAAAACATTTTGATGAATTATTAACCGCTCCCTTTGTAAGAATACACCGCTCTTTTATTGTGAATATTAATTTTGTAAAATCCTATAGCAAAAGCACCGGAGGTTTTGTTACATTAGTAGATGGCAGTGAAATGGAAGTGACTGCAACATATAAGGAGCAGTTGGTGAAGGTTTTGGGTGGATGACGATACTTTATATTAAACCATACATATTGCTAACTCATTCCTCTTAAAATTATTCATTCTTGTTATCTATATTTTATAAAGTTACTAATTGTATCTTTACTGACTACAAAAAACAATTCATAAAATAATTAAAAATGCAACTTGACGATAGCAATGAAATTGCAAAAAACATGGAAGTAATGTCTATGTTAAAAGATTTTGTTGCAAAAACTGTAGATAAAGATTTATTAAACCCAGATGATTGCTGGCAACCCACTGATTTTTTACCCGACTTTAGTAAAGCAGATGTATATGAAGAAGTAAAACAATTAAGAGAGCGTACAGATTGTATTCCAGATACTGTTATTACTTCTTTGGTAGGTAATATGATTACAGAAGAAGCGTTACCTAGTTATCAAACCTATTTTAATTTAGTGGTAAATGAAGATAGAGACCTCACCAGCACCAATGGCTGGGTACGCTGGAGCAGGGCTTGGACAGCAGAGGAAAATAGACATGGCGATTTACTAAATAAATATTTATACCTCACCGGCCGTTGCGATATGAAGGCGGTGGAGCAAACTATACATCGTTTGATTTCCAATGGCTTTAATGCTAATACTAACAACGACCCATTTCAAACCATTGTATATACTTCGTTTCAAGAAAGAGCTACTAAAATATCGCACACCAATACAGGAAAATTGGCAGATAAAGCTGGCGACAATACACTATCCCGCATTTGCAAAACTATTGCCGGTGATGAAGCTAGGCACGAAAAAGCTTATAAATCTTTTATGTCTAAAATTTTTGAAATAGACCCAAGCGGTGCATTAAAATCTTTTGAGCAAATGATGCGTAAACAAATTGTAATGCCTTCGATTTCGATGGGCGAAGGTTCAAAAAAGCCCAATATGTTTGCCGATTTTTCTGCTATTACACAAAAAATAGGAATATATACATCGATGGATTATGCAAATATTATAGATCATCTTGTAAAATTTTGGAAAGTAGAAACCTTAACCGGCCTGCAAGATGGTGTAGCCAAAGCGCAAGATTATTTGTGCAATTTATCTGCTCGTTATAAAAAAATTGCAGAGCGTATGAAACTTCCAGAAGAAGTAGAATTAATGTGGTTGAACAAAAAATAAAGCATCGTTATTTTGCTAAATTTCTCAATGCCACCCATTGTTTTAGCATATCTCTAGCTTCTACTGCAGGGTAACCCAATATTTTTTTACCGTCAACAAAATCACTCATCACGCCAGAGCCACCACCTACTTGTACGCCATTGCCCAACGTTACATGATCTGAAATACAAGCTCCACCACCTACCACAACGCCATCGCCCAAAGTTACAGAACCTGCTAACCCACTAGCACCTGCCATTATACAGCTACGCCCCATTTTGCTATTGTGTCCTATTTGCACTAGGTTATCAATTTTGCATCCATCCCCTACAATCGTTGAGCTAAACTTTCCTCTATCTACACAGCTATTGGCGCCTATCTCTACCCCATTCCCAATTATTACATTTCCTATGTGCTGTATTTTTATAAGCCCTCTCCCGTCTGGCGAAGGTCTAAAACCAAAGCCATCTGCACCTATTGTTGCATTTGGATGAAGAATACAATAATCACCAATAATACATCGCTCTCTTACCACTGTACCCGACCATATGGTCGTATTATTGCCAATGGTAGTATCATCCATTACAGTACAATTAGGATACAAGATTACATTTTTTCCAAGCTTCACATTTTTCCCTACGTAACAACCTGCACCAATTTTGCATCCCTCACCAATTGTAGCGGTGCTATGTATCGTTGCACGAGCATCAATATCAGTTTCAAAAACTGGTGCAGCTGGCACAAATAATTCTAACAATTCTGCCATGGCTATATCAGCATTTTTTACTTTTATGAATGCTTTATTTTCGCCTGGCTCTAAGTCTATATCTGTATTTATTAAGGCAGCACAAGCTTTAGAAGCTTCCCAAAGTTTTGCATATTTTTTATGTCCTATAAAAGTTATTTGCTCATCCGTAGCTAGTTCCATTTGCTCTGGTCCAGTTATTATTTGAGTTGTATTACCAACTATTACGCCGTTTATTTTTTCACTTATTTGCTGGATGGTAAAAGTTTTCATTTGATATTATTTTTATAAAAGTAATGTAGTATTTATATTGTAACTTATTAAAAAAAGCCGCAAATTTTGCAGCTTTTGTTGTTTAAATATATTTTTTATACTAGGCTAATTTCTCCACCTGCATATAACTCAATTCCACAGGAGTAGCACGACCAAATATTTTTACTTGTACTTTCAATTTCTTCTTCTCATCATTTACTTCTTCTATCACGCCATTAAAGTCGTTGAAAGGTCCGTCGATAATTTTAATTGTTTCACCAATGATAAATGGCTCATTCATGGTAACGCCACCTGCATCTGTCATTTCATCTACTCTACCAAGCATTTTATTTACTTCGGCTTTTCTTAAAGAAATAATATTTCCTTTAGAACCTTTACCATCGGTTAAAAAATGCATCACATTGCTAATACCGCTTACATGTTGAATAATATCATCTGTCAATTTTCCATCAGCAACTTCCATCATTATATAACCTGGATAAAAATTACGCTCACGCATTACTTTTTTACCATTGGCAACTTTATATACTTTTTCTACTGGCAAAAATATTTGAATGATAATTTTATCCCATCCATTACGAATGATGTCTTTATCTAAATATTCTTTTATTTTACGCTCCTTACCACTTACCACACGAAGTACATACCATTTGTTTTCTTTCACTGGTTTTTCGTTAGCTACCGCCGCTGTTATTATTTCTTCCATGATTACTTAAATAGAGAGTAAATAAATTTCATTGAACCATTAGCCACAAAATCCATTACACCTACAATAAATGTAATGAATACCGTTGCGCCAAGTACAATCATTGTAGATTGAGTAAGTTGCTCCCATTTAGGCCAACTAACTTTCTCTGTTAATTCTATGTAAGACTCTTTTAAAAAAACTACGAATTTGTTCATAATGTAAATTTGCTAATTAGCTAATATGCCAATGAGCTAATTAGATACTACTAAAATTAATTAGCACATTATCGAATTAGCACATCAGCTAATTTATTTATTTTCTTTGCACGGGCACTAGGATTCGAACCCAGATCAAGGGTGTTGGAGACCCGTATGCTAGCCGTTGCACCATGCCCGCAAAAAAACCTTTCTTCATTTCTCTCAAAAGAAAAACTCGTAAGGTTTCAATATTTTAAAGATCTATTTTAAAATTTTATCTGTTTCAAAAGATGTTCTCAAGTCCCCTTTCGGGGGACCCGCCTACTGTCGGCAGGATTTAGGGGGCTCTCTTTTAAAAAACAAAGTACCTAAGCTTTTCGCCTAAGTACTTTGTAAAGATATGTAAAAACTTCCACAAAGTCCCCACCTAAGCGGAGAAATTAGGGTTTTTCTTATTTAATGATTTCAGTAACCTGACCAGCACCTACTGTACGACCACCTTCACGTATCGCAAACTTAAGACCTTTCTCCATAGCGATAGGCTGAATAAGCTTTACAGTAAAGTTAGTGTTATCACCAGGCATAATCATTTCAGTTCCTTCGTTCAAAGTAACTTCTCCAGTTACGTCCGTAGTACGGAAATAAAACTGAGGACGATATTTGTTAAAGAATGGTGTATGACGTCCACCTTCTTCTTTAGAAAGTACATAAACTTCACCTTTAAAATCAGTATGCGGTGTAATAGAACCTGGCTTACAAAGTACCATACCACGACGGATTTGAGTTTTCTCAATACCACGTAATAATAGACCTGCGTTATCTCCAGCTTCACCTTCGTCAAGCAATTTCTTAAACATTTCCACACCTGTACAAGTAGAAGTTAATGCTTTTTCCATTAAACCAACGATTTCCATTGGCTCACCTACTTTAATACGACCTCTTTCAATACGACCTGTTGCAACCGTACCACGACCAGTGATAGAGAACACGTCCTCAACACTCATCAAGAAAGGCAAATCAACCAAACGTGGAGGAACTGGAATATAACTATCTACAGCATCCATCAATTCAGTAATTTTATCTACCCATTTTTGCTCACCAGCAAGAGCGCCAGTTGCAGAACCTTGGATGATTGGTGTGTTATCACCATCAAAACCATAAGAAGAAAGCAATTCACGAACTTCCATTTCTACTAATTCAAGTAATTCTGGATCGTCAACTAGATCTACTTTATTCATAAATACCACTAATTGAGGAACACCTACCTGACGTGCAAGTAAGATATGCTCTTTAGTTTGTGGCATTGGACCATCAGTTGCAGCTACTACTAATATAGCACCATCCATTTGAGCAGCACCCGTAATCATGTTCTTCACATAATCGGCGTGACCTGGACAGTCTACGTGAGCATAGTGACGTTTTAACGTCTGATACTCAACGTGAGATGTGTTGATTGTAATACCACGCTCTTTCTCTTCTGGAGCGTTATCAATAGAGGAGAAATCCCTCT
>JAYSOC010000104.1:0-5429 GCA_043723285.1 Ferruginibacter sp.
ATAATACATAGTGGCTACCACAGTTTACATAATGAGTGAAAAATACTACGGTGTGGTTACCAATTTTTACATAACTCATAAAATAATTACACAGCAGGAACCTAATCTTACATAACGGGTGAAAATTATTACACAGCAGGAACCTACTTTTACATAACGAGTGAAAATTATTACACAGCAGGAACCTACACATACATAATGGGTGAAAATATGCACATTAAGTAATTTAACCAGTTGGTAGCGTTAATCTTTTAAAGCCTTACATAAGCAGATATACAAATAATTTACTTCTCCTTCTCTACCCTTGTTGGTGTATCCTTACCATTGATGATGCTTGCAGAACTGATGGCAATGGCTTTTATAATAGCTGCCATATTATTCATGTCAAGCGTTTCAATCTCATCTTCCTGGGTGTGGTAAAATTTTTCGCTGTCCATTTTTGATGTGGAGATGGTGTGTGCAGGAACGCCCAGTTCGGCCAGTGTTGCATTATCGCTTCGGTAAAATAAATTTTGTTTGGGATAAGGGTCTGGTTCAAAATGAAATGTCGTACCTTCTAAATTCTTTTGTAATATTTTTCCAAAATCAGATTTTTCAAAGCCAGTAATGTATGCGCTATTTTTTCCCCATTTACTTTCTGTGCCTATCATTTCTAAATTAAATAGGGCTACTACTTTATCGGCATTTATATTTTTAGAAAAATACTGTGAACCAAAGCCACCAATTTCTTCAGCAGTAAATGCTACAAAAACCAATGTGCGTTCATTATTTTTTAATTTAGCAAAATAATTGGCCAACATGATTACCGCTGTAGTACCCGCTGCATCATCGTTTGCACCATTGTAAATAGAATCGCCTTTTGCATTTGGTTTGCTCGTACCTATATGATCGTAATGCCCAGAGAAAACCACAAACTCATCTTTCAATTTTTTGCCAGGCAAAACCGCAACTACATTTGTAAAATTTAATTCGGTAATCTTATTCTTTATTTCAAAATCATATTTTTTCCCTTCTGTATTCGCTAAAACAAATACTACCGAAAAATTTGTTTTTAGTCCATCTCTTTTAAACCGTTTTAGTTTATTAAATTCAGTTTTAAAAAAACTATTTATAAATACAATCGCATTTTTTTGTTCTTTCAAAATATCTTCTGCAGCAAAAAATAAATTATCATCATTTCCTATAATTATTTTCTTATAGCCAGATAGTTCATTAAACTTTACCAACGAATCGCTAGTAATAGCAATAATATTTGAGGCTTCAATTTTTATAGTGTCCACAGTACCAGATGCAGCAATAAATTTAGAACGAATATTGGTAAATGATTGTTTGTAGGTTTGCAAACCATTGTACATTTTCAACCCTGACTTTTTAAATTCTTCGGCTATAAAATCAGCTGCTTTATCAATTTCGGGAGTACCAGTTTTTCTTCCTTTCAAATCATCTGCTGCCAAAAAGCTCTCTATTCGTAAGGCTTCTGTAGCATTCAACATTTTATCAGCCTTTTGCCCAAAAGAAAAAGCACTTAAAAAAGAAAAACAAAAAACAAAAGAAACGTACTTCAAAAACATAAACAATTTAATTAGGTAATAACATAAAAAACGAAACAACAAGAAGCAACCAACACAAAACAAAATAACACCAAACAACAAACCACAAACGAAACAACGCACAACGAAAAACGACCAAACGAGAAACGACCAAACGAGAAACGATTTAAAGACTCATCATCTCCTTAAACTTCACTGCTTGCCTTCTGCTCACCTCTATTTTTTCTCCACCTTTCAAATCTAGCATTAATCCACCATTAAAAAATGGCTCTACCTTTTCTATCATGTGTAGGTTTATGATATGCTTTCTATTTGCCCTAAAAAAAACTTTTTCATCCAATCTTTCTTCCAGCGCATTAAGCGATTTTAAAATAAGTGGCTTGTTTGTTCCAAAGAAAACTTTTGCATAATTGCCAACACTTTCAAACAAGCGAACTTCGCCTAATTTTACAAACCAACAACGCTCGCCATCCTTCACAAACACTTGGTCGTTTTCGCTAAGCATTCCTCTAAACGAATTTGCAAGCGATGCCGCTTCTTCTTTTTCTTCTGCTTGTTGCAATTTTTGTAGTGCATCTTTCAAACGCTTTGGCTCCACGGGTTTCATCAAATAGTCCAATGCATTTACCTCAAAAGCTTTTAATGCAAATTCATCATACGCTGTTGTAAAAATTACATGCGGAGCTTTATCCAATTCTTGCAACATATCAAACCCAGTTTTGCCAGGCATTTGTATATCTAAAAAAATAAGATCGGGCAATAGGCTGTCAATTTTTTCAATGCCTTCATCGGCATTTGCAGCTTCGCCAATTATTTCTATTTCCGAAAAATCTGCCAACAATTTTTTCAATTCATTTCTTGCCAATCTTTCATCGTCTATTATAAGTGCTTTGTACATTTTTATATTTTGTAATGGTTATATAATTTCCGCCACTGGCATTGTTATTTTAGATTGTACCATATTGCCATTTTTTTCTTCTATTTCAAAATGCGCTTTTTTCTGGTACAATAAATTTAATCTGTCTTGTGTGCTTCTTAGTCCAAAGCCTGAGGATTCATGATCTTTAAGCGATTGTAAGTTGCCAGTGTTTTGTACTATTAATTCGTGATGGTCATCTTTAAAATAAGAATGAATAATAATGATACCGCCATGCACATCTTTGCTTATGCCATGTTTTATTGCATTTTCTACCAAATTTTGCAACATCATTGGTGGTATAGGTTGTGTCAATGTATCTGGGTCAATATGCATTTCTATTTTCAATCTTTCTTCAAAACGCATTTGCTCTAGTGCCAAATAATCTTGCACAATATCTAACTCTTGTTGCAGAGGTACAGTTTCTAATTTTTCGGCCTGCAAACTACTGCGCAAAATATTACTCAACTCTGTAATGGCTGTTCTTGCACGTTTCGGATTTTCATCTACCAATGCTCTAATACTATTTAATGCATTAAAAATAAAATGAGGATTTATGTGAGACTTTATTGTTTTTAATTCCAACGATTTTACAACAGCTTCTAGCCGCAGTTTATCTAATTGATTTTTTCTATTTTTATCTACATAATGAATGACTACATAAATAAGCAACCACATAGAAATAAGAATGAAATTATTAACTAAACCACCAAATATTTTCCCTTTACGTTGCTCTTCAAATTGCCATTTGCCATTTTTATCTTTATACCAGCTAGTTGCTTTTTTTATTTTTACAAACGCTTTATATTTTATAGAATCTAGCACATCATTTTTTTCATACAAATAATAATCGGTGGCAGCTAAACTCATGTCATTCTCCATAGAAATAGCTTTTTCTTTACGCTCATTTGTTTCGTATTTTTCAAATGTATTGCCAGGTATTTTTTTTATAAGCTCTGCTCCATAAAAAGATATGAAAGATGTAATAGCCGCACCTACAATAAACATCAACAATATTTTTGAAGACGTAAAGCTTAGCCAGTTTAATTTTTTTAAAATAAGCCTCAATAAATGTGTAGAAAAAATAAGACAAATAAAAGCAGAAAAAAGAGAATAAAAGAAAAGGTTTCTTTTAATATTGGGTGTAAGATAATTTTCAGGCCCATAATTATAGGTCACAAATAAGGTTAAAAGAATTAATGCTCCCCAACCCGAAAGTTGGCATATCCAATATTTTGTTTGTCTATTCATGTAAATGCGAATATATTATTTGATTGGGAATTATGCCTTGCTTAATGTTATTGTCGGTAAATTTTTGAGGTTGAAAGGCTAAATAAAAGCTTATAATTCAAAAAAAAATGCCTCATTTTGCCTAATATTGCATTAATAATCAAATAATCAAACATTTCATCATTAAATTTTAACCTCATGTCAACATTTAACCTATTGGATATGGCTAAGAGCTATTTCAATACCGAACTCGTAAACAAAGCAAGTGCATCTCTCGGAGAAAGCGAGGGTGGAATTTCTAAAACAATAAGTGCATTATTGCCTTCTCTTATTGGGGGGCTTGCAGATAAGGCATCTGCTGGTACCGATGGTGCTGGTATAGTTGCAAAAATGGCATCGGCACAACACGAATCTGGCATCCTCGATTCTATTGGAAATTTTTTGCATCACGATAGTAATAGCGATTTACTTAGCAAGAGTAGTGGAATGATTAGTTCTATATTTGGAAATGGTGGTAATAGCAATATGCTTACTACACTTATTTCTAGCTTTGCTGGTGTAAAAGGTTCTAGTGTTGGTACTATTATGAGTATGGCTGTGCCTACATTACTTGGTTTACTTGGAAGACATACTGCAGAAAATAATATTCCAGTTTCTGGTTTAGCATCAATGCTTGGCGAACAAAAAAAATCTGCTATGAGCATGTTGCCAGCAGGTTTTAGTTTATCATCTTTAACGGGTGGTGCTAACAGTGTTGCTTCTTCTGTAAGTAATGCTGCATCGCATACATCATCGGCTGCTGCTGGTGCTGTTGCAGAAAGTACCGGCGGTGGTATGAAATGGTTATTGCCAGCAATATTAGTAGGAGCACTTGCAATTGGCGCATATTATTTCTTTAGTAAAGGCGGCGATAAAAAATCGGAGACAGAAACAACTCCAACTGCTGTTACAGATACTTCACATACTAACACAGGCAGCACTGATACAACGCATCATGTTGCTGCTGTAGAAGCCCCTAAAGCAACTGTAGGTGCTGATGGTCTTGTTAGCTATGATTTAGGACCAGTAGGTGATTTAGATTTACCAGGTGGAGTAAAATTAACTGGTGTAAATGCTAATGGTTTTGAAAACACTTTGGTAAACTTTATTAAAACAGGTACGGTAGATACTGTAAATAAAGGAGCAAACTGGTTTAACTTGCATGATGTTCAATTCGTATCTGGCAAAACAGAATATGCTACGCCAAAAGCTATGGCACAAATTAAAAATGTAGGAGCTATTTTAAAAGCATATCCAAATGTGGTAATAAAAGTTGGTGGTAATACAGACGTATCTGGAAATGCTGCTGCGAATATCGATTTATCTCAAAGACGTGCCAACCAAGTTATGAAAGATATTTTAGCTAATGGTGCAGGTGCTGGTCAAATAAAAGAAGCCAAAGGTTATGGTTCTGAATTTGCAACTGCTACAGCTGGCGATAAAGCTGGTATGGCTGCTGATAGAAAAACAACTGCAAAAGTTGCTTCTAAATAATTTTTTTTAGTTTTTAATAATGTCCCTCGAGGTTTTACTTCGGGGGATTTTTATTTTTATATGCCACGAATGCACGAATAATTTATTTTGTATTTTATTCGTGCATTTATGGCTAATTATTTTTCAAAAAAACATTCGTGGCAATTAAATTGTTTATTTTTACAACATGGCAAACCCCAATTTAAATACAGATGCAAACA
>JAYSOC010000105.1:0-5417 GCA_043723285.1 Ferruginibacter sp.
TACCGATGATGGTTTGTTTAAATTAAATTTATCCTACTTTAGAAAAGGTACATCTGGTGTAATTTCTTACGACGATAATTTTGTGCCTAACGTAGCTCCCATGTTTAGCAATTTAATGGTAGAAAAATTTGGACCACAACGAAAAAAGGATGAGGAGCTAACACAATACCACAAAGACCTTGCAGCATCGGTACAAGCTGCCACCGAAAAGGTTATTTTTCATATGCTCCAACATTTGCATAAAAAAACAGGGTTAGATAGTGTTTGCATAGCTGGAGGAGTAGCACAAAATAGTGTTGCTAATGGAAAAATTACGAGCAATACTGGTTTTAAAAATGTGTATATTCCATCTGCAGGGCACGATGCAGGTATTTCTATGGGTGCAGCTTTATTTGTACAACACCAACAAAAAAATGTAGAAAGAAGTTTTATCAATTCTGCATACACAGGTAGCAAATTTAGCAATGCCGAAATAAAAATAGTTGTAGAAAAGCACGGTTTAAAATATGAAGAATTGGATGACGAAATATTGTTTGATAAAATAACCGATTGTTTAATAAATGGGGGAGTAGCAGGTTGGTTCAGCGGCAGGGCAGAATTTGGACCACGAGCTTTGGGGGGAAGATCTATAATTGCAGACCCTCGTAGGAACGATGCGAAGGAAATTCTTAACTTAAAAATAAAAAGAAGAGAAAGTTTTCGTCCATTTGCACCCTCTATTTTAAAAGAGTACGTGAAAGATTTCTTTAATATAGATGAGCCAGTCCCTTTTATGGAAAAAGTTTTCCCCATAAAAAAAGAAAAACAGAACGAAATACCAGCAGTTACGCATGTGGATGGCACCGGCAGGCTGCAAACAGTAGATAAAGAAATATCGCCTAGGTATTATGCTCTAATAGAATGTTTTAGAAAAAAAACAGGGATTCCAATTTTGTTAAACACTTCTTTTAACGAGAACGAACCCATTGTAAATACGCCAGAAGAGGCCATACAATGTTATTTGAGAACAAATATGGATATGTTAATTATGGAAAATATAGCTTTGAAACGATAATAAAAATAATAAAATTGAGTTTATATTATTTAAAATAAGATATTGTTCTTTTTAACAATATCCTTATATTCGTTTCCCAATCGTTCGCAAGAGCTAATTGTTAAAGATGAAAATTACCCTAATAACTGTTACGTTTAATTCTGAGAAATATTTGTCGCATTGCATAGAATCTGTGCAGAGGCAAACCTATAAGAATATCGAGCATATCATAATAGATGGCAAATCTACAGATGGTACAGTAGCTGTAATAAAAAAATACGAATCTAAAATTACAAAATGGATTTCGGAAACAGATAGAGGAATGTATGATGCCATTAATAAAGGAATAAAATTAGCAACTGGAGATGTGATAGGTATTTTGAACAGTGACGATATGTTGCATGGAGATGATGTATTGGCTACAATTGCAAAAACATTTGAGGAGCAAAAAGTAGATTCTGTTTATGGAGATTTGGAGTATGTGGATAAAGAATTTACCGATAGGGTTTTTAGGGTTTGGAAAGGTAAAAAATACAATAGAAACTTATTTAAAATGGGATGGATGCCTGGGCACCCAACATTTTATATAAAAAGATCAGCTTTAGAAATGCATGGCTTATATGAAAATCATTACTATACAGCAGCCGATTACGAATTTATGGCTCGCTATTTATATAAGTACAAAATATCTTCTTTTTACATGCCAAAAATGATTGTAAAAATGCGCATGGGCGGAGCTAGTAATAAAAATATAAATCAACGCCTTCGTGCTAATAGAAGAGATTACTTGGCCATGAAACAAAATAGCATTCCATTGCCATTTATGGTTTCTATTTTAAAGCCACTCATAAAAGTTCATCAGTTTAATGTAAAAACGAGCTTAGGTATATTTTAATGTTTTCCATCTTCAAGAAAAAAAGTCCTATTACCTCATCCGGTTATTTTCCAATAACAACGGATATTCATTCGCATATTTTGCCAGGTATAGATGATGGTTCTCCAAATGTAGAAACATCATTAGCATTAATTGACGGCCTCATAAAACTTGGTATCAAAAATTCTATTGCTACACCACATATTATTGGCGATATGTATCGCAATAATGCTGCAACAATAAACGGCGCTTTAGCAATATTAAAAAATGCCCTTTCCGAAAAACAAATAGATTTTAAAGTACAAGCCGCCGCAGAGTACATGCTCGATGATTATTTTTTAGAATTGCTAAAAAATAAAACACCCTTACTTGCTTTAAAAGAAAACAAAGTGCTTACGGAGTTTTCTTATGCCGAAAAACCATACAATATACAACAAATGGTTTTCTCTATAATAACAGAAGGTTACCAGCCGCTTCTTGCTCATCCCGAGCGTTATGGATATTTTCACAACGATTACAAACAATACCACTTGTTAAAAGATCTTGGATTTTTATTGCAAGTAAATCTCCTCTCTCTTACTGGCTATTACGGAAAGCCTGTAGCCAAAGCCGCTGCGTATATTATTAAAAATGATTTAGCATCATTTACCGCTACCGATCTTCATCACGAGCGCCACATGCAGGCGTTACACCAACCCACAAACAGAGCTATTTTTACAGAAGTATTTAAAGGAAAAAACATGAATGAAGAAATGAGTTTTTGATAAATGTATTGTAGGATGATGTAAATAAAAACAAATAGTTTTACATATTTGTATTAGTTGGTGATGATTTTGGCTCAGTTTTATTTAATTGGAACCCAATTTATTTAAATGATCTAGAATATACAATCTACCGATAACTCTATCAATGAAACTCTTCACCGCCCCTTTCGCCATAGCCTTCACCATGCTATTTTTTGCAATTAGTTTAGAAAATGTGCTGTTTAAAATAATAGAGTATTACAATAGAAAATAAGCGATTAGCCAAATATTATTTCCTTCTCTTAAATAGCATAAAACCACTACTATTAAATATATTTGCACTTCACATTTGTTTTAAAACTATAGTAGTACATTTTAGCCAATGAATAATTCTTACGACAGCCTAGTGCAGCAAACATTTAATTTTCCGCAAGAAGGTTTTAAGTTGCACGATAACCATCTTCAATACAACGATGTAGATATAAAAGCATTGATAGATAAATATGGTACCCCGCTTAAGTTGTCGTATTTGCCAAAAATTGGTATGCAGATAAACAATGCAAAAGCCATGTTTGCCAATGCATTTAAAAAACACAAATACGAAGGTGAATACAATTATTGCTATTGTACAAAAAGTTCTCACTTTAGTTTTGTGGTAGAAGAAACTTTAAAGCATAATATACATTTAGAAACATCGTATGCATACGATATCGACATCATAAATGCACTTTATAAAAAAAGAAAAATTACAAAAGATATCAATATTATTTGCAATGGGTTTAAGCAAAAAAATTATACAAGTCGTATTGCAAAATTAATAAACGATGGGTTTAAAAATGTAATTCCTATATTGGATAATAAGGAAGAGCTGAACATGTACAAACGTAACATACGAACGGGAAAGCCTTTTCAGTTGGGCATTCGCATAGCAGCAGAGGAGGAACCAAGTTTTCCTTTTTACACAAGTCGCTTGGGTATGAAGGCTAAAGATGTACTCGGTTTTTATGTAGATGAAATAGAAGGTTACGAAGATAAATTTCAATTAAAAATGTTGCACATCTTTTTAAACAAAGGTATAAAAGATGATATTTATTATTGGAGCGAATTGCAAAAAAGTATTACACTTTATTGTCAGCTAAAAAAGATTTGTCCTGAGTTAGATTCTATAAATATTGGTGGTGGTTTTCCAATAAAACATTCCCTTGGTTTCGATTATGATTATCAATTTATGATAAACGAAATTGTAGGCAATATAAAAACCGCTTGTAAAAAAGCCAAAGTACAAATGCCAAATATTTACACAGAGTTTGGCAGTTTTACAGTAGGAGAGAGCATGGCGCATATTTACAGTGTTATTGGCGAAAAAGTACAAAATGATAGAGAAACTTGGTACATGATAGATTCATCTTTCATTACCACATTGCCAGATACTTGGGGCATTGGCGAAAAGTTTTTAATGCTTCCTATAAACAAATGGAAAAACGAATACCAACGTGTGGTGCTTGGTGGTATCACTTGCGATGGGCATGATTACTACGATTCGGAAGAACACATCAACGAAGTATTTTTACCAAAAGTAAAAACCACACACGAAGATTATTTGGAAACCAACAAAGAACCCTTGTATGTTGGCTTCTTTCATACAGGTGCATATCAAGATCAAATAAGTGGATACGGGGGTATTAAACATTGCCTCATTCCTTCTCCAAAACATATTATTATCGAAAGAGATAAAAATGGTAAACTAATAGAGTGGGTGTATGCTAAAGAACAAACATCGCAAAGTATGTTGAAGATTTTAGGATACTCTTAGTGTAATTTTGAGTATCCCAAATATGTGTCAGACACCTATTTAATACTTCAATAACTAAAAAATTTTGATTAGGTGTCTTACACATATATCAAAGTCTCAAATTTTAAAAAATCATTTTTTTGCTAATATTGCAACAGTAAGCCTACTAACACAAATTAGTTTCTCTTGTTCGTTGTGTATTTTTATATCCCAAACATGTGTGCTGCTGCCAATGTGTAGTCGTGTAGCAGTTGCAAATATACTTCCATCTTTTACGCCACGCAAATGATTGGCATTTATTTCTAACCCTACACAAATTTGTTTACTTGTGTCTATTACAAGTGCAGATGCAATGCTACCCACAGTTTCAGCCAATGCACAACTTGCGCCACCATGTAATAAACCATAAGGCTGTTTGGTTCGTTCATCCACAGGCATACTCATTTTTAAAAAATCATTTCCGAGCTCTACAAATTGCATACCTAAGTGCGTACCCATTGTTGCAGCATTTAAATTTTCTGCTAATACATGTTCAAGGGTTAAATTATTTTTAAACCAAATTGAATCACTTGCCATTTTTAAAAGATTTCTTTATTGTTTTATTTACTGCTTTTGGTAAAAATTTAGATACATCACCACCATTGCGCAGCACATCTCTCACCAATGTAGATGCTACAGATGTAAACTGTGGCAAGCATGTAAGAAAAATAGTTTCTATATTTTCTGCAATACTACGGTTCATATCTGCAATGGCTTTTTCGTATTCAAAATCATTTACGTATCGTATGCCACGCAAAATAAATTCTGCGCCCACTTCTTTACAACAATCCACCGTAAGCCCGTCGTATAAAACAGCATCTACTTTATCATTATCTGCATAAATTTCTTTAAGCCAATCTATTCTTTGCTGATCGCTAAACATGGGTTGTTTGTTTATATTTCTACCAATGCCAATGATAACTTTATCAAACAGCG
>JAYSOC010000106.1:0-2181 GCA_043723285.1 Ferruginibacter sp.
GCATTTATGGCTAATTATTTTTCAAAAAAACATTCGTGGCAATTAAATTGTTTATTTTTACAACATGGCAAACCCCAATTTAAATACAGATGCAAACAAACAAACTGCTGCGGAAAAAGAATTTGAAAATAACATACGCCCAAGTGAAATTGCACAATTTGCTGGTCAACCACAAACTATAGAAAACTTGCGCATTTTTATAAAAGCTGCTAAGCAAAGAGGCGAAGCCCTGGATCATATTTTATTTCATGGCCCGCCGGGTTTAGGCAAAACAACGCTAAGCAGAATTGTAGCCAACGAACTTAATGTAAATATAAAAGAAACAAGTGGCCCTGTTATTGAAAAGCCTGGCGACCTTGCTGGCTTGCTTACCAACCTTGAGCCAAACGATGTATTGTTTATAGATGAAATACACAGACTAAGCAATGTCGTAGAAGAATATTTATATGCCGCTATGGAAGATTATCGCATAGATATTATGATAGATAGCGGCCCTGCAGCCAGAAGTATTCAAATAGATATAAATCCATTTACATTAATTGGCGCTACTACAAGAAGTGGATTATTGACTGCACCATTACTCTCTCGCTTTGGTATAAAAAGCAGGTTGGAATATTATGATACGGCTACACTAAAAAATATTTTATTGCGCAGCTCTGGTATTTTAAATACAAAACTAACTAGCGATGCTGCACAAGAAATTGCTGGCCGCAGCCGTGGTACTCCACGTATTGCAAATGGGCTACTGCGTCGTGTACGAGATTTTGCACAAGTTTTAGGAAATGGCACAATAGATATGAATATTACCGAGCATGCACTTAATGCGCTTAATGTGGATGCATATGGGTTAGATGAAATGGACAATAGAATTTTAAGCACCATCATAGATAAATTTAAAGGCGGCCCAGTTGGTATTACAACCATTGCTACTGCAGTTGGCGAAGAACCTGGCACATTGGAAGAAGTGTATGAACCATTTTTAATAAAAGAAGGTTTTATTATGCGCACTGCACGAGGTAGAGAAGCTACAGAAAAAGCGTATAAACATTTAGGAAGAAAACCAAGGGCAGATATGGGAGATGGGATGTTGTTTGTGTGATAAATAATTTAATCCAAAATTTTGCAATAGACTTTAATAGAGGTGACATTTTTTTAAAAGATATCGCCACTAAATTTAAATTTTGTATTACTGTGCAGGCGGGGTTTTCGCTAATAGGCACTATAAATCATAACAAAAGTTTGTTGCGAAACCCCGACCTAGGCGTAACCTTCGAGTTTTAGTCGCTAATACTTTATGGTTCTTTTCTGCGTCGGGGTTTCACGATAAGTTCTTTTAAACTATAAATTTTATGCTGGTGAAAACCCCGCCGTGACTAAAGTTATACAAGAGCTTAATGGCGATACTAAAAAATTAGTTGATAATTTTTTAGATATGATTATCCGTGACCATAAAACTAAAGCCGTGTATGGTAAATAAAAAAACCGCCGCACTTTTTTTAAAATGCAACGGCTTACTTTCTTATAATTTTTATTACTCTCCTATACTACACCGGCTGGTTAAAAACCAAGCCTAGGCGAATGCATGATAGGAAACACCTCATTTATTGTTACCAATAGAACCAACCGAGGCAAAGACCATGCCTAGGCGAATGCGTAATAGGCAACTCGTTATCTATTATTACGACTAGCACCCACGAAGGCAAAGGGTGATTAAATTGGATTAAACAGTCTATAAATTAATGCAATAATGAATAGTAAACATGCAAAAATTCCTGATAGTGCTGCAATTTTAGTGTTCAAATTCTGAAAATTTCGATTGACTATTATATATTGATATACTTTTCTAAATAATAAATTATTGTGCATTTTTTTATTGTGCTTTTCATTAATATCTTCCACATAAAAGAATACAAACACATTAAATATTAACCCTACAAATGACAAAAAAATAAAAATTATTATAATAAAAGTTTGCATTACCAAAGTTTAAATTTTAAAATATCAGGGGTATAACCCCAACTAGCTCCAAACTGAGGTGTATAAAACCCAATTCCAGTTGAATAGTTCCCCGATAAAGGAGACCATCCCGAAGATGATCGTTGAGCTCCAAGAATATACCCACCACCTACACTATACCCACTACCACTTAAAAAAGAATTGATTTCACTACCGCTTGCATTT
>JAYSOC010000107.1:0-5400 GCA_043723285.1 Ferruginibacter sp.
ACAAAATTATTCCCATTAAGTGTAGTGGCAATATTTCCTTTTGCTGCTTTTTGGATGGATAAAGAAGAATCATACACAAGTTTACTTTCATTATTTATAGTTGAATAAAATTTCACCATTTCATTCAATCCCAAATTTGATTGAATGGTATATTGAACCGTTTTCTTTTCATTTTTTTTATCGTTAGAAAATATAAGTAAGTTCGGAGATACATTTATAAAAGCAGGCGATACAATTTGTACTGGTTCATACAGCTCACCTTTTACAGGGTCGGTGAATTTGTACAAAATGGGAATACTAAAACTATAATCATTTCCATTTATCCTCATTCTAAAATTTGCTGATATTGGGTCATTCTGTGGCTTTCCAATATCTTCCAAGTTTGCGTTATAAGTGCCGAAATTCATTGGAGTTTCCAAAAAATATGGTTGAGTAATTGCAGCATCTTTATCTATTTTTATTGTTGCTAAAACTTCTTTACTTTCATTTATTTTCAAGCTATCAAGTACAAAATATTGTGCAAAATATTTAACCGAAGCATTATCAATATTTACATTTGTTCTATTAATTAAAGAAAATTTAAGCTTCATGCTATCTCCAATTACGTTTAATTGATTGGTTGCTATTGCTTCCATAAAAACACCAGCACACGATGCAATAATATTTTGAATCAATGATTTTTTTCTTGCATCAACAAATGAAAATTGTGCAGCGCTACGTTCCAAAGCCTGTAATTTATTTATCGAATTTTTTGGAGCAGAAAAATCATAACTTTTAATTACATCATTTACCAAACTAAAATATTCTTTTGCAGCTGCTGTTTTATAAATAGACGAATCCACTCCATCCATCAAATCATTCACAGGCTTCTCTCCTTTTATTGTTGCAAAATATTCTATATTTTTCCCTCGTTGTGCTGGTACACCAAAGCCTTGGCTCTTGTGTCTGCTGCGGCTTTCGGCAGCTATTTCTCCATAGCTTTTTCCAAGTATAGGATTATACACACCACAATCTATTTTAAATTGATCTTCTCTTTGTGTATTGTTTCCACCAAAATTAAAAGTGTTCCAAAGTAATCTTTTGGCTTGCCAAATCGTTACATATTTTAATTGCTCAGGAAATTTTGTAGCATCAGCCGCTGCATCAAAAGCCTCACCAGCCAATATTGCAGAAGCGGTGTGGTGTCCATGTCCACCTTCGCCAGTTGTTGGAAAACGAGTAACAATAACATCGGGCTTAAATTTCCTAATAGCCCAAACCACATCTGCCAAAATTTTATCATGCCCCCAAACCTTCATAGCTTCTTCAGGATTTTTGCTAAAACCAAAATCGAAGGCTCTACTAAAAAATTGTTCCGCACCATCTATTCGTCTTGCGCTTAAAAGTTCTTGTGTGCGTATAAGTCCGAGGTCTATACCTTGTTCATCACCAATCAAATTTTGCCCTCCATCGCCTCTTGTTAAACTTAAATAACCAGTACGAAATTTTCTTTCGTTGGCTAAATAGGCAAGCAACCTTGTGTTTTCGTCATCAGGATGAGCAGCAATGTATAACACACTCCCAAAAACTTCTAGCTTTTTTATTTGTTGCAAAATATCGGCAGAAGAATAAATGGCAGAAGATTGTGCATTTACTTTTGCAAAAAAAATGCTTGTTACAATTAGAATAAAAGAAACCTTTTTCATGTATTTTATAGTTAAAATTGTTATTATTATTTAAAACATGAAATTAAATTGTAAAACGCAAAAACAGTTATTTATTTTACAATTTAATTAAACATAGAAAATATAGCTATTTGTAAGAGTGATAATGAATTATTAGATTCAAAAAAAAAGTACAAAAAACATCTGTGTTCATCTTCATAAAAAGAATTAAATTGTGATATGAAAAATATACAGCAAATTATTTACACTACTTTTCTTTGCTTATTTACTTTAATAAGCCTTGCACAACTAAACCCTTACAAATACAACAACACAAAAAACATAACTGTAAAAAATGCTGCAGTAGTAAGTGCTCATGCACTAGCAAGCGATGCAGGTATGCAAATGATGCAGCAAGGTGGTAATGCTTTTGATGCAGCTATAGCCACACAATTGGCATTGGCAGTGGTTTACCCAGGTGCAGGAAATGTAGGAGGTGGTGGTTTTATGGTAGCGCATACAACAAGCGGAAAAAACATTGCGCTCGATTTTAGAGAAATTGCCCCTGCTTCTGCCACAAAAGATATGTACTTAGATAAAGCTGGAAATCCCATTACCAATTTAAGTATGGAAGGCCATTTGGCAAGTGGTGTGCCTGGCACTATTGCTGGCGTATTTGCTATTTACAAATATGCAAAATTACCATTTGCTAAACTAATAACAACCGCTATAAACCTTGCCGAAAAAGGCTTTGCGCTTACTCCTGCACAAGCTGCAGATTTTAATGATAGCAAAAAAGTTTTTTTAAGAAACAATAAAAATAAGATTGCATTTGTAAAAAATACCCCTTGGAAAGCAGGTGATATTATGATACAAAAAGACCTAGCCAATACATTAAAAAGAATAAGAGATAATGGCGCAGCAGGTTTTTACGAAGGCATTACTGCAAAACTTATTGCAAAAGAAATGAGCAGTGGCAATGGCATTATTACCGAAACCGATTTAAAAAATTACAAAGTAAAAGAAAGAGTTGCCATGCAATTTCCTTACAAAGGTTTTGATATTGTAACAATGCCTTTGCCAAGTAGTGGTGGTATTATTTTGCAGCAATTATTAAAAATGACAGAGCAAAAAAATTTAGTTTCCATGCCATTTCAATCTGTAGAGGCTGTACAATTAATTACCGAAGCAGAGCGTAGAGCATTTGCAGACAGAGCCGAATTTTTAGGCGACCCCGATTTTATAAAAGTACCAGTAAAAACTTTGGTAAGCGATGAATATTTGCAACAACGCATGGCAGACTATAACCCCGCAAAAGCAGGCAGCAGCAACACTACAGGCTCAGGCATCATACACGAAAGCGAAGAAACTACACACCTAAGTATCATAGACAATGAAGGCAATGCAGTATCGATAACCACTACACTCAACGATCATTTTGGTAGTAAAACAGTGATAACTGGCGCAGGTTTTATTATGAATAATGAAATGGATGATTTTAGTGTAAAGCCTGGTGTACCCAATATGTATGGCGCCATTGGCAACGATAAAAACGCTATTGCACCTGGTAAAAGAATGCTTAGCAGTATGACCCCAACCATCGTTCTAAAAAATAATAAACCATACATCGTTGTAGGCACGCCAGGTGGTACAACTATTCCTACAAGTATTTTTCAAAGCATTGTAAATATTATTGATTATGGCATTAGCCCAAACGATGCCGTAAACAAACCAAAATTTCATCATCAATGGTTGCCCGATGTTATTTTTGTAGAAAAAGATTTTCCAAAAAAAGTGAGAAATGAATTGACAGCCATGGGTTATATTATACAAGAACGTGCCACTATTGGCCGCACAGAATTAATACAAATAGAGAAGAAAAAAATTACTGCCATTGCAGATAAAAGAGGCGATGATGATGCAAGGGGGTTTTAATTTTTGGGGCTGTGAGAGCTATACAATAATCAGGTTTAGATCGGGCTATCCGCTGTACCTCCGCTACGCTTCGGTGCCGCTTCTATCCCGCAGCCTTTCATCAGTAAATCTTTTTTCAACATTAATACAAGCGTTATAATTTTATTCAATCTTCAAATTATTTCAACCATATATTTTTATTTACATTTGCCACATGTACAAAATGGATAAAACCATAGGAAAGTTAACTTCGCATAATGAATTAGAGAAAACTAAATTATTTTCTCATGAAACAAGCTATGGCCAAAGGCTTGCAGAAGCATGGTATCTTACTTGCATGGCTTATGGCATAGATTATAAAAACCCACCAAAAATGGATAAAACTTTTGGAGGTAGTAGAAAAAGCAAATTGTAATGGGAAATATTTTCAATACTGATTTTAGAGATTTTATTGAGATACTTAATAAGCATGAGGTTAAATATGTTTTAGTAGGAGCCTATGCGGTAATACTACACGGATACAGAAGAACCACAGGAGATATGGATGTATGGGTAAAAAATGATGAAGAAAATTATAAACGATTGGTAAAAGTTTTTAATGAATTTGGTTTACCACTTTTTGATTTAAGCAAAGAAAACTTTCTTGATAATTCAAAAATGGATGTGTTTTCTTACGGGCGTCCTCCCGTCTCAATAGATATTTTAACAGCACTAAAAGCATGTGATTTTGATGAAGCATACAATTTGAGTCAGATTTTTATAGAAGACGATTTACCTATTCGTTTTATTAATATAAATACATTGCGAACATCCAAAAAAGCAGTTGGGCGTTTTAAAGATTTAGATGATTTAGAAAAACTGAAAGATTTATCATAATAATGATTAATTTCTCCAACTCCACCATAGAAAAAGTTTCGGTACACAACGTAGGTAACAAAACAAATGAAGAAGATTTAATACTTTCAAATAATTTGTTAGATATATCAGACAACTTAGTAAAAGCATTGCTTTCTAAATTTTTTCTTACTGCATTTACCAATGTAGAATTTAATGCTTTCACTTTTAGCAATGGCGATTTTACCTTGAACCCATTGTACAATTTTGCTACAAAAATTTTTGAGAATGAAAAAACACTACACAAAAATGCTATAGACATTGCAAAATATTTATACGAAATTTCAGTACATCCACAAATAAAATCGGGCGATTTATTTATAGCTTACTTTAAAGATATAGAAATAGCAGAAGCCATAACAGATGCTATCGGCATTTTTAAATCGGAAAACAGACAATCGTTTTTAAAAGTAGATAATAACGAAGCAGACTTTACCATACAATATGATGATGGAATAAATATTGATAAATTAGACAAGGGCTGTTTAATATTAAATGTAAATAAAGACGAAGGTTATAAAGTTTGCATTGTTGACAAAGCAAATAAATCTGCCGAAGCACAATATTGGAAAGATGATTTTTTAAAATTAAAACCTTTAAATGATGAGTATCATTTTACAAAAGATATAATGGGCATCACAAAAGATTTTGTAACCAAACAACTCACAGAAGAATTTGTAGTAAGTAAAGCAGATCAAATTGATTTCTTAAACCGCTCTGTAAATTATTTTAAAACGCACGAAACATTTAATAAAAAAGAATTTGAAGCCGAAATTTTTATTGATAAAGATGTACGAAAATCATTTAGAGATTTTGATGAATCTTATAGAACCAAGAACAACATTGAGTTAGAAGACTATTTTGATATATCTGTGCAGGCCGTAAAAAAACAAGCAAAGGTTTTTAAAAGTGTATTAAAACTAGATAGAAATTTTCATATTTACATACA
>JAYSOC010000108.1:0-5390 GCA_043723285.1 Ferruginibacter sp.
CAGCTGCATGAAGAAGTGCTTTAATTGTAAATTCCCCCTTGCCTACCAATGCATGTATTTCTTTATAATAAAAAAACAATAAAACCAGTTCAATCAAAACGGCTAATAGAGTAATGCGTATTTGTAATTTTCTATTCTTAAACAAAAACAAGGCAATCATGGCAACCACGCCAACCATAGAAGTAATAATCACTAAAAAAGTATTGGTGGTACCTTTTATCAAATGCATCATGCCTTGTGCATCTGCACCGGCATAAGTAGAAAACTGCATCGTTAAAAAAATACACATTGTTGCCAACAAAAACCAAATAGATTGAATACGTTGTATCATTAATATTAGTTTAGAAAGTTTAGTTGTTTAGAAGTTTAGAAAAAATCCTTTCAATCCATCAAATCCGTGTCATCCGTGTTCCTAAATCACTAAGGCAACGGAAACCCCTTCATCATTACATGCACTTCCTCTTTCACAGCAAGCACAGTTTCTTCATTATCTATATCCATCATTATTCTATCAATAAGCGCCACCACTTTTTCCATGTCTGCTTCTTTCATACCACGAGTAGTTATTGCAGGCACACCAATACGAATACCACTTGTTACAAATGGGCTCTTATCATCAAACGGTACGGAGTTTTTGTTTAAAGTAATATGTGCTCTATCCAGAGTCTCTTGTGCTTTTTTACCACTAATATTTTTATTGCGAAGGTCTATCAACATTAAATGATTATCCGTGCCGCCACTAATAATTTGATAATCTCTAGCCACCAACGCCGACGCCATTGCTTGTGCATTTTTTTGTACTTGTTGCATGTATGTTTTAAATTCATCGGTAAGCAATTCGCCAAAAGCCACCGCCTTAGCAGCTATCACATGCATCAGTGGCCCACCTTGTGTACCAGGAAAAACCGCCATGTCTATCACATTACTCATCATACGCACATTGCCTTTCATATCTTTCAATCCCATTGGGTTTTCAAAATCTTTTTTCATTAAAATTATTCCACCCCTTGGTCCACGCAATGTTTTGTGTGTAGTGCTCGTTACAAAATGGCAATGTTCAAAAGGCGAACTTAATAAACCTGCAGCAATCAAACCAGCAGGATGCGCCATATCGCACATTACAAAAGCACCCACTTCATCCGCCACTTTTCTTATTCTAGCATAATCAATATCTCTGCTATATGCCGATGCACCACAAATAATTAATTTTGGTTTTTCTACACGAGCTTTTTCCTCAAGCATGTCATAATCTATCAACCCTGTTTCTTTTACCACGCCATAAAAATGGGGCTTATAATATTTACCACTAAAGTTTACAAGCGAACCATGTGTAAGATGCCCGCCCATACTCAAATCTAAGCCAAGTATAGCATCGCCAGGTTGCAAAATGCCAAGCATCAATGCAGCATTTGCTTGCGCACCACTATGCGGTTGCACATTTGCGTATTCGCAATTAAATACTTTTTTTATTCTATCAATCGCCAATTGCTCCACTTCATCAACTATTTCGCAGCCACCATAATATCTTTTGCCAGGGTATCCTTCCGCATATTTGTTGGTAAGGCATGTGCCCATCGCTTCCATTACTTGCGGACTTGTAAAATTTTCGCTCGCTATCAATTCTATGCCGTGTTGTTGGCGCTCAGCTTCTTGGTTTACCAAATCAAATAAAGCAGTATCTCTTTGCATAAATATTATTTTGAAATGCAAATATACGCAGCCATTTTTTAAGTTTTATTTTTAGGAGCATGAACAGAATGCATAAATCAACATTGGTCCCCTGCTATCCACTGTACCTTCTCCGCCTATGGCGAATCGGTGCCGTTCCTATTAGGGCTAGGTTCAGCAGCAAATCTTTTTTCAGCTTTTATTATGCATTAGATTGTGCAATAGATTATGCAATAGATTAGTTGTAGATATTATAATCAAATTATTGAATGGTAAAAACCCTTGAATAGCTCCGCCCTTCAGGGCGGAGAACAAAATTATTATCGGTATGGGCTTTAGCCCAAAATGTTTTTCGGCTTTAGCCATTATCGTTGCATTACAAATACATTTCCATCATCACAACAGATGTTATTAATGTGGCTAAAGCCAAAAGGCAAATGGGCTAAAGCCCAAATACAGTTTCCAATTTTCATCCTCGGGCTGAAGCCCGAGGCAATTCATGAAGCCCGAAGCAATTCATAAAGCCCAAGGCAATTCATGAAGCCCGAGGCAATTCATGAAGCCCGAGGCAATTCATAAAGCCCGAGGCAATTCATGAAGCCCGAAGCAATTCATGAAGCCCGAGGCAATTCATAAAGCCCAAGGCAATTCTTTAAAAACAATGTAATTCATAAAATACTAAGCGATTCTATATCATCTTGAATAGCTCCGCCCTTTAGGGCGGAGAACAAAATTATTATCGGTATGGGCTTTAGCCCAAAATGTATTTCGGCTTTAGCCATCATCGTTGCATTACAAATACATTTCCATCATCACAACTGATGTTATTTCTGTGGCTAAAGCCAAAAGGCAAAATGGGCTAAAGCCCAAATACAGTTCTCAAATTTTTATCCTCGTGCTAAAGCACGAGGCAATTCATAAAGCATCAAGCAATTGAATAAAATATGACTAAAAAAACTAATGTCATTAAGTCGTCGCTATAGTTGCAACTCCATAGCGGCAAATAAATGGTAAATAATAAATGGTAAATCTAAATGCTTATCCTATTTAATATAAAATCGTTAATTTCACATCCCAAAACGATTTGCTGTAAACATTGGTGTAACTTGTTACCCCCATAAAAGAAGAAATATTAATGAAGGCAATAATCCCCGTTGCAGGCGCAGGTACCAAACTCCGTCCGCATACATACACACAGCCCAAAGCACTCATTCCGCTTGCGGGTAAAACCATACTTAGTATTATAGTTGACCAATTAAAAGAAGTAGGCGTAACCGACTTTATTTTTATAATTGGTTACTTAGGCGAAAAAATAAAAGATTATGTACAAGTAAATTATCCTGAATTAAATACTCATTTCATTACCCAAAATGAACGACAAGGCACTGGACACGCCATTGAAATTACCAAAGAATTAGTGGGCAATGATGAATTGATCATTGTGCTCGGTGATACCATTGCGGAGTATGATTTAAAGTATATGATAGAAGCACCTTATTCTATTTTAGCAGTAAAAAAAGTAGATGACCCACGCAACTTTGGTGTAGCAGAAATTGGTGAAGATGGTATCATAACAAAATTGGTAGAAAAACCCGCCATCCCAAAAAGCAATATGGCCATAGTAGGTGTATATAAAATAAAAGAAACCGAAATTTTATTTCAGTGCCTCCATAAAATTCAAGATAGAAAAGAACGCAGCTACGACGATTTTAACCTAACTGACGCTCTTGATTGCATGATTCAAAATGGTACAGTATTCCATTCCTTAAAAGTAGAAAATTGGTTTGATTGTGGGCAGAAAGATTCCTTACTTGCATCAAATGCTATTTTGCTTAAAAAGTTTGGAAACAATATGGCAGAAAGTTGCATACAAAACAACACGATTATAATTCCACCAGTAAGTATTGGCAGTGGGTGCATCATAAAAAATTCTGTTATTGGCCCTAACGTTGCTATTGGAGAAAATACCACTATAAGCCACGCCATTATTAAAGATTCTATCATTGGCGCATACTCTAATTTATACGAAATTGTGTTGAACAATTCTCTCATAGGTAGCGATGCTGAAGTAAAAGGCGTTAGCAGAAATTTAAATATTGGTGACAATACGGCTATAGATTTAGGTGGAAGTTCTCGTTAGTACAAGGTTTACCAATCTTTGTAAATATATTTTTAATTTTAAAGTGGTGCAAGAAAGTTGGCATTTAAAATTTTCACATTTTGCAAATAGGGTTGTCAACCTTTGTGCAGTACATTTATTTTGAAATTACCAATTAACGTTCACAGCCCCTGCGACAATAGCACCCAGTAAAAGCAATATTTTATGCAACCATTTTCAAATAGCATTACCCAACTTTTTGGTATAGAAAAACCCATCATACAAGCAGGTATGATATGGACAAGTGGGTGGCAACTTGCCAGTGCAGTGAGCAATGCTGGAGGGCTTGGTATCATCGGAAGTGGGAGTATGTATCCAGTTGTATTGAAAGAACATATTCAAAAATGCAAAGCAGCTACTAGTAAACCATTTGCTGTGAATATTCCATTACTCTATCCAGATATTAATAAGCATTTACAAACTATTATCGACGAAAAAGTGCCCATTGTTTTTAGCAGTGCTGGCAATCCAAAAACATTTACATCTATATTAAAAGCAGAGGGTATAACCGTAGTACATGTCGTAAGTAGTAGCAAGTTTGCATTAAAAGCACAAGATGCTGGCTGCGATGCTGTGGTAGCAGAAGGTTTTGAAGCAGGAGGGCACAATGGAAGAGAGGAAACTACTACGTTTGTTTTAATACCCGCTGTAAAAGAAAAAGTAACCATACCAGTAATAGCAGCAGGCGGTATAGCTACTGGCAGGCAAATGTTTGCAGCTATGGCATTAGGAGCAGATGGCGTACAAGTTGGTAGCCGTTTTGTAGCTAGTAATGAAGCATCTTGCCACTCAAATTTTAAAAATGCCATTATTTTATCGACCGAAGGCGATACCCAATTGTCTTTAAAGGCATTAACACCAGTACGACTACTAAAAAATGAATTTTACCAAAAAGTAAAGCAAGCCGAAGAAAATTGCGCTAGCATAGAAGAATTAGAGGCATTATTGGGCCGTGCTAGGGCAAAAAAGGGTATGTTTGAAGGAGATATGGATGAAGGAGAACTAGAAATTGGGCAAGTAAGTAGTATTATTAAACAAATTATGCCTGCCGAAGACATTGTAAATGAGCTTTGGCACGACTATAACAGTTTGTGGGACAGCTATCGTAAATAACAGTATATTTGCAAATTAAAAAAATTCTACAATCAATCCTTACAGAAATGCATAGAGGGTCAATAAATTTACTAACTCGTTTATTAGCACTTAGTTTTCTTATACTTAATTCACTGTTTGCATATAGTCAACCGCCTGGTAGTGGTACTTTGCCTAATATTCCTTCTATTCCTACTGCTCCAATAAATATGACCAACACTCAGTTGCAAACAAGACTGAACGATCAAAATTCTACAGCCGGAGAAGATAGAAATGAAAAATTGTATAAAAACAATAAAATAGATAAAGATAGCAGTACACAGGATAATATAAAAAGTTTTGCAAACGGTGGTAAAAGCACTTATGGTGCAAATGTTTTTTCTTCTGCTGCAAATGCCGACCTTTCCGAACTTTCTACTCCACCTTTAGATTATCCAATTGGCGTAGGCGATCATATAGTTGTTTCTGGCTA
>JAYSOC010000109.1:0-2176 GCA_043723285.1 Ferruginibacter sp.
ACTTTTTAAAAGTTGGCATCCGTTTTTTAATAAACTTTTTTACACAAGCTGCTTCACCACATCTGCAATAAGTACTGGTCTGCCCAAGGTGTAATAATGCAATGCAGGCACACCCGCTTTTTTTAATTCTCTAGATTGTTCCAATAACCACTCAGCACCTACTTTTTCTACATCAATATCTGTTTTACAATTTGTAACAGCGCTAGAAAGATCTTTAGGCAACTCTATCGAAAATATTTTTGGCAACATGGTTAATTGCTTTTTGTTATAAATGGGTTTTAAACCTGGTATAATAGGAACCGTAATACCAATAGCTCTGCAGGAGTCAACAAAAGCAAAATATTTTGCATTGTCAAAACACATTTGCGTTACAATATAGTCTGCACCAGCATCTACTTTTTGTTTTAAAAACTGCAAATCAGAATCCATATTTGGTGCTTCAAAATGTTTTTCTGGATAGCCAGCTACACCAATACAAAATTTTGTTTTTGCTGTGTTTGTTAAATCTTCTTCTTGATAAATACCCGAGTTTAAATTTTGCACTTGTTTTACTAAATCTGTAGTGTAAAAATGTCCACCCGGCTCAGGCTCAAAAGCTGCTTCATTTTTTGCTGCATCTCCTCGTAATGCTAGCACATTATCTATTCCTAAATAATTTAAATTTATCAAGGCATCTTCGGTTTCATTAATACTAAAGCCGCCGCAAATAAGATGCGGTACGGTATCCACATTGTATTTGTTCATTATAGCTGCGCAAATAGACTCCGTACCTGGGCGCTTGCGTACAATCACTTTTGTAAAATTACCATCAGCAGCTTTTTTAAAAACATGCTCACTTCGATGATAAGTAACGTTTATAAAAGAAGGCTTTAGTTCCATCAATGGATCTAAATGTGTGTACAAAGATTGTATGCCTTTGCCTTTTAATGGAGGCAATATTTCAAAAGAAATAACGGTGTCTTTAGCTTGGTTTAAGTGGTCTATAACTTTCATGTGTACGCTTATACGTTTTGGTATTTTTTAAAACGTTGTGCAAATTTACATAAGCTACGATAAAATGTCAAAAGATAGATTGAATTCAATGTATTTTAGGATTCACAAGAGGTGTCAGCTTTCATTAGAGACCGTCTCGTTATAAAGTAAGCTTGTAAAGGTGACACCTCTCATTTAGAAAGTTGAGATTTAAAATAAAATCATTGATGTTAAAAATTATACATCTGTACATGCCAATAACATCTTTTGTACATTTGTAAAAATAATACAGCCTGTGAGTTTAGTAATACAAACAAAAAACCTTGTAAAAATATACGGAAGCCGAACGGTAGTAAACGATGTATCTTTTAATGTAAAGCAAGGAGAAATTGTGGGTTTGCTTGGTCCGAATGGTGCTGGTAAAACCACATCGTTTTATCAAGTGGTAGGGTTGGTAAAGCCAGATAAAGGAGATGTTTTTTTAAGCGATGTCAACATTACGAAACTTCCCATGTACAAACGTGCACAAATGGGCATTGGTTATTTGCCACAAGAAGCAAGTGTGTTTCGTAAGCTATCGGTAGAAGATAATATTACTGCTGTACTAGAAATGACGAAACTTAAAAAAACACAACAAAAAGAAAAATTAGAATCGTTGCTGGATGAATTTCGTTTGCAACATGTACGCAAAAATAACGGCGATACACTAAGTGGCGGCGAAAGACGAAGGACAGAAATAGCACGTGCTTTAGCGGTTGACCCAAAATTTATTTTACTCGATGAACCTTTTGCAGGTGTGGACCCAATAGCGGTAGAAGATATTCAAGAAATTATTGCAAAATTAAAATACAAAAATATCGGTATCCTCATTACCGATCATAATGTAAACGAAACACTCTCCATTTGCGACCGTGCGTACTTACTAATAGATGGAAGTATTTTTAAGCATGGCACTGCAGAAGAATTGGCTGGCGATGAGCATGTGCGCAGGTTGTACCTAGGTAAGAATTTTGAGTTGAAGAGGAAGGATTATTTGCATGAACAGGCTGCTGGGTAAATTATTTAAAAGCAACAGCTAAAAACACATAACTCAAATAAACCCACAGAAACGAAAACACAATATGTATTATCGTTTCAAAGATTTTTCCTTTCCAAAGTTTTGATGAATAAACAAAAAATTGGATGAATAATCTTATAGCCCAAA
>JAYSOC010000110.1:0-5363 GCA_043723285.1 Ferruginibacter sp.
CATATATTTATTTTTTAATAATCCATAATTCATAAATCATAATTCTTCATTCTCCCCTTATTTCTTTTAGCTTTGCAAAAATTTAAAATAATATGGAAAAGAAAGCGAGCGAATCTTTAGTGGTGATGACAGAATTGGTTCTCCCAAACGATACCAATAATTTTGGAAATCTCATGGGTGGTCGCCTCATGTATTGGATGGATATAGCAGCCGCACTTGCAGCCATGAAACATTGCGCAGCACCCGTTGTTACTGCATCTGTAGATAATATTTCTTTCGAAACCCCCATAAAAATTGGCAACGTAGTCCATATCGAAGCAAAAGTAACCCGTGCATTTAACAGCAGCATGGAAGTGCATATGAACGTGTGGGGCGAAGATGCCATGCAGCAATATCGTTATAAAAGTAATGAGGCATATTATACTTTCGTAGCACTCGATCCAAATAACAGGCCTAGAACAATAAATTCATTAGTACCCGAAACCGAAGAAGAAAAAAAATTATTCGAAGGCGCTCTAAGAAGAAGACAAATACGACTAATACTCGGCGGCAAAATGAAAGCAGAAGACGCAGAAGAATTGAAAGCACTTTTTATAAAATAGGCTATCTTTTGATTTTACCTAAAGATATTGTATCTAAAGACTGGGCTAATAAATTTGCTACGCAATTTTATTAACCCAACAAAAACCACAGCTACACTCAGCTTCACAGGCGTCGCACTCTTGTACAGCATTTCTTTATTCAGCTTTTATTATGCATCAGATTATGCAACAGATTAACAAGTGTTACCAATGTATTATTAGTTTATTATGCAAGCGCAGACTTCTGCATAAACTTTTTACTCTGTTCAATAGCATCCATTATTTGCTCCATTATTAATTCGTTGGTTTGCGTAATATCTATTTGCAGTGGAGCTTTAAATTGAACACTTAGCGGAGTTCCTTTTCTTTTTATTACTAATCCTTTTTTATTAAAAGCTCTAGAAAAACCGTTTATCACCACAGGTATTACAATTGGGTTTGTTTGCTTTATAATATGTGCAGTACCTTTTCTACCAGGCGCAAATGCTTTTGTAGTCCCCTGCGGAAAAGTGATAACCCAATTATTTCTAAGCGCATCAAATATTTTTCTAGTGTCCGAAGGGTCAAGCCCACGCCTCACTTCTTTGCCACCATCACTCCATGTACGTTTTACCGTAAGCGCACCCGCCAATGTAAAAAAGCGAGTAAGCAAGCTACTCTTCATAGTTTCTTCTGCCGCCACATATTTTATTTTGGTAAAAGGCCACAATAAATAAAAAGGAATACTCAATTTATTTTTATATCCCCATTTATGCGCACAAAAAATGTGAATAAAAGTTATTACATCAGCAAAATACGTTTGGTGATTACTCACAAATAGTACGTTTTCTTTAGGTAATCCCTTAAGGTTTTCCATACCAGTAATGCGTAGTTTATTGATAATGTTGAGGCCAGGGTAGGTGAGAGTACCTACAATAAAATACACAATACCTTTAACAAAATTATTATTCAGTATTTTTAATCTATTCATGTGCGGTAAAATTATTACTCATTTACCAATGAAAAAAAACTAAAAAAATTAAGAAAAAATATTTTTTAATGAAATAAATGTATATTTGAACTATATTTTTAATTAAAATTTAACAGAATGAAAAAGTTATTACTATTAGTTGTTATGTTTATGTCTTTTACAGCACTTATGGCTCAAGCAAAAAAGGTTCATGTAAAAGTAAAAACAACACCTCAAGTACCTTTAGTTGTATTAGGAGATGTTGAAAAGAAAAAAGCAGATTTTTTGAAACAGCAAAATGCAAAATCGAAAACTCAAAATCCACAAGAAGCTAAAAAGACTACAGCGCCAGCTGCAGAAGTTAATTTTTAATAAATTCGATAGCACAAAATCCAATGACTAATTAAATTTATAAACAATAAAAAAACTTTTATGAAAAGAATGTTTACACTAAAATTAAAAACTACAATTTTAAAACATACACTGATTTTGCTTTTAGCTGTTTTAAGCTTAGCTCAAGTTAGTGCACAAGGGTCTTTAACGACTACTTATGCAGTAGCTTCAGGTATTGCGAGTACCACTACTGGTATCACTTTTGTAATTCAAAATACTAATGCAACCTCAAGGGTACTAACTCAAATAGATCAATATTGGAATACTGCAATTACGACTGCGGGGCCTGCTACAGTAAAATTATGGATGACTACTACAGATTTATCTGGAGTAGGCGGTGGCGTAGTAACTCCAACTTGGAATGTTATGGCTACTAACACTGTAAATGTTGCTGCAACTGGTGTAATTCCTGTTTTTACTGGATTGAGTATTGTAATACCAGCAGGAGCTCAATATCGTTTTGCAATAGAGTCAAACAATGGTGTAGCTTATGGTGCAGCCACTTCTACTCCTAATAATATTACAGCGGATGGTGTGGTTTTAAAAACAGGCGATGCTCAAATAGCTGGAGCAAATGTAGGTTATGCACTTAACCCGGCACCAACATTAGCAAATAACCCACGTTTCTTTGCTGGTAAAATAACTTGGGCTTTACAAACGCCATGTTCAGGAGCATTTAATTCTGGCGCTACTTTGTCAACAATAGCTGCCGTTTGTCCTGCTGTTCCGTTTACATTATCTGTCACTAATGCTGCTATACCTGGTACTACTGGTTTAACTTACCAGTGGCAATCATCATTAACTGGTGTTGCAGGTTCTTATACAAATATTGCAGGTGCTACAAGTACATCTTATACAGTACCTACGCAAACAGTTGGTACATATTATCAATTACTTGTTAATTGTACTGCTGGTACCCCTTCACCTTCCACTCCGTTGCTTGTTCCGATGTCAACGGTTTGTTACTGTGCTGCGGGTGCTACTAATTTAGGTTTCGAAAAAATAGGGAATTTTACTTATGCTAATATTAATAGAACTTCTACCGCTACTGCTGGGTATGAAAACTTTTTAGTTGATACTGCTTTTGTAATACAAAATCAAACTTCACCTGCTACTACTACTATTTCTGGTCCTTTCTCTTCAGACCAAGTTATTATTTGGATAGATTTTAATAAAAATGGTAGTTTTAATGATCCAGGAGAATTAGTGTATACATCACCTACGGGTAATGGGCCACATACAGGAAATATTACAATTCCGGCTACTGCACCTTTGGGCGCAACAAGAATGAGGGTAAGAATGCATGACACTGGCGCTGGGCCTAATGCTACTTCTTGTGGTACTTCTTCATATGGTCAAGTAGAAGATTATATGGTAAAAATTGCTCCATGTATTCCAATTTCTTTAACTGCTCAACCACCTGCTGCTGTTTCTGTAACTTGTGGTGCAAATACTACTATAGCTATGGCTGCTGCGGGATCATTCCCTACTTATCAGTGGCAATACAGAGTATCACCTACTAGCCCTTGGGTAAATGTTGCAAATGCTGCACCTTTTTCTGGAGCTACTACTAATACTTTGGCAATTACCAATGCAGGACCAACTTTAAACAGCAATCAATTTAGAGTATTGTATTCTGGTACTTGTACTTCTCCAGATTTTACGAGCATCTCTACACTTACTGTAAATCCAATTGTAGCTGTAGTTGCACCTGCTAGTGCAGTAATATGCCAAGGGGTTATTCAAAAACTTTCAATTTCAAATATTGCATCACCTGTGCCAGGATCAGCTGTAGTTAATTCGGCTGCATTAAATTTGAATGTATTAGACAATAATCCTGCAGGTGTAAATACTAGCCTTACAATTCCTGCTTTACCAGTTGGTGCTGTTGTTGTGGGAGCTAGAGTAAAATTGAATGTTGCGAGCACATGGGTAGGAGATTTAAATGTTAATTTAAAAGCACCAAATGGTCAAATTTTAAATTTAAGTCATAACTTATCAACTACCAATGGTAATGCAGGTGGAGGTGGTTCTTTTGTGAATACAGTAATTGGTTCTGCATTTACCACTGTATTACATACAACTACTAGTCCAGATAATACTCATACCGGTAATTACAAAGCTGATGCAGGTACTATAACAGTAGCTGGTATTACACCTAATATAACAGGGTTTGTACCAACTACAGCATTGTGGAATCCTTTGTTTACAACACCATCTGGAATTTGGACAATAGCTATCGCAGACATTTTCCCTGGAGCTGATGTTACAACTTTTCAAAACTGGTCATTAACTATTGATTACTTATTAGGTGCACCAGCAACTGGTGTTTACTCAGGTCCTGCAGGGACTATATTTACCGATGTTACAGCTACAACAGCTTACACTGCTGGTACTCCAATAAATACAGTTTATGTAAAACCGCTTGCAACTGGAGTTAATAATTACTCTGTAATAGTTACAGATGGTGCTTGCGCTAGTTTACCTTTAACTATACCAGTTACTATGTATGCACCTGTAGCAGGAACAGCAACACTAAGAGATACCACCATTTGCGATGCTAAAAATGCAGCATTTATTTTAGGCGGAGCATTAACAGGTGGTCCATTATTTAATCATCAGTATCAGGTTAAAACATCTCCTACTGCTGCTTGGGCAAATGTGGCTAATGGTGGTGTTTACAGCGGAGCTACTACAAATACACTTATTCTAACAGGTGCAGACGTTACTTACAATGGTTATCAATATCGTGATTCTATTAGTACAGGCGGCGGTTGCGGTTTCCTAATTTCTACAGTTGGTAAACTTACAGTAAATACTAATCCAGTAGTTACTATAAGTGCAGCTCCTGTTGTTAAGTTATTCCCAGGTTTAACTTCTACATTAACTGCTGCTGTTTCTTCTGCTACAGCACCAATAACTTACCAATGGACAAGAAATGGTGCTAATGTAATTGGCGCTACTGCAAATTCAACTGTAGTTGGTATAGATGGATTAGGTTTATACAAAGTAAATGTAAAAGATGCTAATGGATGTGTGAATGCTGCGAGCTTATCAACTCCTGCTTTTTTAACTATTAGTGATTCTGTAACTACTGATAAATTATTTGTTTATCCAGTTCCTAATAATGGTAATTTCCAAGTTAGATATTTCAATGAAGGTAAAGCACCTGCTGTTGTAAATGTTTTTGATAGCAAAGGAGCTTTGGTATTTACTCAACCATTTAGTGTTAGTCAAGCTTATCAAGCAATGAATGTTAATCTTGGAATACATGGTAAAGGAGTTTATAGAATAGATGTATTATCATCTAATGGTAATAGAATTAAAACTACTTCGGTTGTAGTGTTCTAATTTTTATTTAAATAGATTATTAAAAAAGGGTTGCCAGAATGGGAGGGCACTGAAAAAGTAGTTGTTTTTATAAAACTCTTTTAAATCGA
>JAYSOC010000111.1:0-14019 GCA_043723285.1 Ferruginibacter sp.
TTAAAATCTTTAGGCAAAATGGAATCTACTACATCTATTTTTTAAGGAGCATATTAAAGTAGTTTAATGTGTAAATGTAAAGATAAAAGCAGTTTGCAAAAAAAGGTAACATTTTGTTTATCAAATAATAGAAACAAAAAAGGCAACCCTCAAATGAAAATTACCTTTTTTAGAATTGAAAAACTTGTTTTAATGCCTTACTTGGCCATCGTGTTTTTGTTTGTATATTCTTCTACTTAATTTCTTTTTGTCTTGTCTAAGGTCTTTACGTTCCTCAGCGGTAACTACACCATCTGCTTTGTAATCTTTGCGCTCTTGGTTTACTTTTGCTGTTTGTACTTTCAATCTTGCAGCCTCAGCTTTTGTAAGCTCGCCGCTTTTTGCGCCTTGGCGTATTCTTAGTCTGTCGTTTTTGATAGTACTTACAGGCTTAGCTGTAGTAGTTTGTGCAGATGCAGCATAAGATGCGGTGCTAAAAATAGCAATGGCTAAAATAGTTTTTACATTCATGGTTTTAAAATTTATAGTTATTTAAAAATAGTTTATAAAATGATAGACCATAAATGGAAATAAAAGTTTAATGCGGTAAATGTTAAAAAAATAAAATCTATTTATTTTGGTAGAATATTAAAACTTACTCTATGGTATTTGCATAAACCATGAGTTTCAATGGCACTTCTGTGTAAAGCAGTACCATAGCCCTTATTACGATCCCAACCATAATAGTTAAACTCGGCATGTAGTGTATTCATAAAATCATCTCTATACGTTTTTGCCAATACACTTGCTGCAGCTATAGGAGTGTATAGGCTATCACCTTTTACAATGCAGGTGTGTTTTATTTTTTTATATTCTTTAAAACGATTGCCATCTATTAATAAATGATAGGGTGTTTTTTTTAAATTATCTATAGCAATATGCATGGCTTTAAAAGATGCTTGTAAAATATTTATTTCATCAATCTCATTGTTTGAAACAATACCAACCCCAAAAGAAACACTTTCTTTTTCAATAATAGGACGCAACAAATCCCTACTTTTTTCCGACAATAACTTACTATCATTTAATAATGGATGATAAAAATCTTTTGGCAAAATAACGGCCGCTGCAAATACGGGGCCGGCATAGCAACCTCTTCCAGCTTCATCTACACCGGCTTCTGTTTTGATTTTATTTAAGTAAGGTCGTAACATTGTTTTACAAATATCTTACAATCATAAATATAATATGCATAGGTTTCGTAAATTTGCAAAATTATTTTTTAATATGCGCCTTATAAAAAAGTGGGTTTTAGCCACATTTATACTTACATTTTTAGTGATAATTGCTGGTGGAGTAGTGCGCACCACACAAAGTGGTATGGGCTGCCCCGATTGGCCAAAATGTTTTGGGCTTTGGATTCCTCCAACAGACGCATCTCAATTACCACCTGACTTTGAAAAATATTTGAAAGTACAAGATATAGACCACAGCTTTAATGTTTACCATACATGGATTGAATATATAAATAGGTTACTCGGTGTTTTGCTTGGTCTGTTTGGAATCATACAACTAATATTAATTTTTAGACGAAAAACAGAAAACCTAAAAGCATTTAAATTAGCCGTTGCTTTTTTAACCATAGTTATTCTTACAGGATTGTTTGGCGCAATTGTGGTAAAATTAAATTTGGCTCACCTCAGCATTTCCGTTCATCTATTTTTTGCTTTGGTGCTTACACAAATAGAATTGGCTTTACTGATGGCGGTAACTGGAAGACTAAATAAAAAAACCGCTGGTACAAAAATGCGACGTGCATTGGTTTTGATGTTAATTGTAATTTTTGTGCAAAGTGTATTGGGCACTATGGTTCGTATGTATGTAGATGATGTGAGCAAGGTATTACATTTTGAACAAAGAGAAGCCTGGCTTGCTAGTTCACCAATTGCTTTTTTAATACACCGTTCTTTTTCTTGGTTGGTATTAGCTTCGGCAATTTACCTTATATGGTATTGCAGAAAAGTGCAAGCGCTTAAAAAGTCGGTTCAAAAAATATTGTTACTTGTGTTATGCAGTATGACCACAGGTGTTGTATTATATTACCTCGATATGCCAGCAATAGCTCAGCCGATACACTTATTGTTGGCAACGCTTACCATTACTCAAATAATGTTTGCCATTTTATATACAAAAAACACAACAGATTTGTTAAAACCGCAGCAGTTGTAAAATGTTTATCTTGAATAAAATTACAACATCGTAAATTTATCAAAATAAAAAGAATAGAACATGAAGTTACTTTTCCAAAATTTGTTTTATTCCCTACCCATTCAATTATTTATTCTGCATTTTAGAAAGTACCAAACTTTACTTGTTTTTTGGTATGTGCTTTTTTCTGTTGCACAAGGTAGCTTTATGAAAAGTTTTGGAGCAGATGCGCTTTTATTTTCGCCAGAATATCTTGGATCGGTAAACATGCTTGCGGCTTTTATTACAGGCTTATCGTTAGGTGTTTTTATTATGTGCTGGCATATTACCACGTTTATCTTACATAGTAAACGGTTAAAATTTCTAGCTACCACATCAAGCCCATTTTTAAAATATTGTATCAATAACAGTTTGCTGCCATTGTCGTTTATTATTTATTATTTTATTAAGTTGTATCAGTTTAATCAGTATAAAGAGCTGATGAACATTTGCACTATTCTATTTGAAATTATCATAATTGCATTTGGTGTATTTATTTTAATTGCTTTTTCTTTCGCATATTTTTTTGGTGCAATTAAAACAATAGAGCGCACTATGGCACCAATTATTAGCAACACGGAAATATTTAATAAATCATTTGCGGTAAAAGATAATAAGCTAGATGAATTTGGGCTTAAAGTTTGGTGGTACCTGTCAAAAGGGTTTAAGTTTAAGAAAGTAAGAAATGTAAACCATTATAGGCAAGATTTTTTAGACACTATTTTTAAACGGCACCACTGGGCAGCCATTATAAGTATTGTTATAGCTTTTATTTTACTGGTGGTTACTGGCTTTATGCAAGACTATAAAATATTTGAAATTCCTGCAGCTTGCAGCATATTAATTTTGTTTGCGTTGCTTATTGCAGCTATAGGAGCACTCACTTATTTCTTACAAAGCTGGAGTTTGCCTGCTGTTATAATAATAATTTTTGTATTAAATATTTTATACCAAAATGATATTATTGACCCAAGAAATAAAGCCTATGGGCTTAATTATAGTAATAAAACTAAAACCCCCAATTATAACAAAAAATCATTGCTACAACTTTGTACAACAAATAAAATAAATGCTGACAAAGCAAATATGATTGCCATTTTAAATAACTGGAAAGCTAAACAAACAGAAGAAAAACCACTAATGGTTTTTATAAATGTAAGTGGCGGAGGTTTGCGAAGTGCCGTTTTTACTATGAATGCACTACAACAAACCGACAGTATATGTGGCGGCAATCTTATGAAAAAAGCAATGCTTATTAGCGGTGCTAGCGGCGGCATGTTGGCAGCTTCGTATTATAGAGAATTGTTTGCAGCACGAAATAGTTATGCTCGTTATAATTTGTACGATAAAAAATATACGAATAATATTTCTAAAGATTTATTAAACCCTGTATTTACATCGCTCATGGCTAGAGATTTATTTGCGCCAGGGCAACGATTTACCATTGGAGAAAATAGTTATGTAAAAGATAGAGGCTATGCTTTTGAAAAAAAATTATCTGAAAATACCGATGGAGTTTTAAATATACAACTAAAAGATTTGAAATCCTTGGAGTTTGAATCCCACATTCCGCTAATGATTTTTAATGCTGTAATAAAAGCAGATGCTAGAAAAATTATGATTAGTCCACAGCCTATAAGTTTTATGATGAAGCCAGTTGCTTTACAAAATGATACGGCTACTAGCCCCGATGCTGTGGACTTTGCAGCACTTTTTGAAAAACAAAACCCAATGGAATTGCGCCTGCTTACTGCTATGCGCATGAATGCAACGTTCCCATATGTATTGCCAAATGTGTGGCTACCGAGTAATCCAGTAATAGATGTAATGGATGCGGGACTTAGAGATAATTTTGGACAAGAAACCACACTGCGCTTTATTGATAATTTTAAAGATTGGATAAAAGAAAACACAAGCGGCGTTTTAATTATTCAAATGAGAGACAGACCTACAGATAATTGGCAACAACCTTTTGAATCTAGCTCTATAACCGATGTAATTGTAACACCAGCAACGATGATGCAGCACAATTGGTTTAAAATGCAAAATTATTATTATGAAGACGAATTTGCATACTTTAAAAATGATACCTCATTAAAAATAAATAAAATTATACTTTCTTATACTGCAGAAAAAGAAGAAAAGACTGCGGCATTAAATTTTCATTTATCTACAAGAGAAAAAAGAGATGTGATAGCCTCGTTTAATAATGAAGCCAATCAAAAAGAAGTAAAAAAAATAGTTGGATTACTTAAAAAATAACTAATGGTTGTATTAACAAAAATGCGTTTTCAATAATTTCTATTTCCATTTTCTCTATGGCTTTTACCGGCTCACCGTCTATATGTATCAAAGCTTTCTCTGGGTTTGAGATAATTATTTTTTTTGTTTGAAAATAATGAACCGTTTTTTTATCATTGCTTTCGCTTACTACATTCCCAAATTTTAATTGGTTCATCATTTTAAAAAAGATATCTAACTTATTACTCTTTTTTACAATAACCACATCTAGCAAACCATCATTGAGGCTAGCTTTTGGAGCAATGGTGAGACTGTTTCCAAATTGATTACTATTGGAGACGGTTACAAAAAATGCTTTCACATCTAATTGTGTTTCGTTTACTTTTATTTGAAAAGAATGTGCCCTTGCTTTAAAATAATTTTTAGCTACCAATTTTATATATGTTGCTGGGCCTCTTTTTTTACTTTCCGAAAATTCGTGTGCAATTTTAGCATCGAAACCCACTCCAATATTATGACAACCAAATTGGTTATTTATAAAAAAAGCATCTACAAAACTTGCATTTCCTTTTATAATAACATCCATTGCTTTTTGTGGAGTTTTTGGAATACCAGCTGTAAAAGCCAAACCATTGCCAGAGCCCATGGGAATAATTCCAACATTTACTTTTATGTTTTGTAAATATGCGCATACTTGATTTACTGTACCATCTCCGCCACAAATTATAATATCTGTAATCGCTTCTGTTTCAATTTTTGTTTTTAAAAAAGAATAATCGCCAAATTTTTCTGTAGGTAAAAATTGATAAGTGAAATTATTATCGGTGAGCTCTTTCTCAACAATATTTCTTGCCTTGTCTTTATCCTTTGTACCTGAAATCGGATTTATAAAAACAATAAAATTTCTATTTTTCAACATTTGTTAAATTAATGTTTTTGTGATTGCATAATAAAAGATGAACAGAGGTATACTGTTGAATGGAGCGTCGCCAATGAAGCTCAATCAAGGTTATTAGTTTGTAAACAAAAAAATATTTTACGATTTACTTTTTAAAACCCGCAATAACTTTTGCTTACACACTTCTCAATGAATTGGAGTAGGGAAGGAGTTGAGGCTACCACCTCAACAAAACGCTACCCCAAGTAAACCCACTACCAAATGCGGCCAAGCAAACCAAATCATCCTCTTTTATTTTGCCAGCTTCCCATGCTTCGCACAATGCAATGGGAATAGATGCCGCAGTTGTGTTGCCAAATTTATCTATGTTATTAAAAACTTGGTCGTCTCTTAATTGTAATTTTTGTTGTACAAATTGTGCAATGCGTAAATTGGCCTGGTGCGGTATAAGCATATTTATATCGCTTGTTTGTAAATTATTTTTTTGCAAAGCCTCCATGATAACTTCAGGAAATTTTACTACTGCTTTTTTAAAAACGGCTTGCCCATCCATGTTTGGATAGTTTTGTGCTTTATCTATCATTGCATGGCTCATAAACATTTCGCCTCTTGCGGCTTCATCAAAATCGGCAACAGGTTCTTTTACCCAATGGTTGGCATGTGTGCCGGGGTTAAACATCGCCAATAATTCTGCACTCTCACCATCGCTGTGTAAATGTGTGCTTAGTATTCCTTGTTTTTTGGTAGGCTGCAAAACCACTGCGCCAGCACCATCGCCAAATATTACAGATATGTTTCTGCCACGTGTGCTAAAGTCTAAACCGAAAGAATGTTTTTCGCTACCTACCACCAAAATATTTTTGTACATACCAGTTTTTATAAATTGGTCGGCTACAGAAACAGCATATACAAATCCACTACATTGGTTACGAATATCCAATGCACCAATTTCTTTCATCTTCATTTCTCGTTGCAATAAAACCCCACAACCAGGAAAATAATAATCGGGACATATGGTAGCAAAAATGATAAAATCAATATCATCTGTAGTAATGCCAGCACGCTGTATGGCAATCTCAGCGGCCTTTATGCCCATAGTGGTGGTAGTTTCTTTTGTGCGATGTGCGTACCTTCGCTCTTTTATACCAGTGCGCTCTTGTATCCATTCATCGCTCGTATCTATATAAACAGTAAGGTCATTATTGGTAACTACATTTTCGGGAACATACATTCCTATTCCAGCAATTTTAGATTGTGGCATGCGATCGTTTTAGTAGAGCAATTTAGTGAAAAGGAATGGAAATGGAACGATTTCAGATTGAACTATCGGAGTATATTTTTTAAAATACAAATTCTAAATGAGTTGCTTCTAATATTTTTTTGTTATTCAATTTTTTATTTCCTTATCAAAATCAGAAATTATTTTTTGTGTTTTATTAAATGTATCATACCCCACGCTTTTGATTTGAACTTGTAAAGAAATTTTACAAGTTCAATCATGCTAAAATTCGTCATCAAATACACTTATGTATTCAACGACCTCCACAACATATCTTTCAGCTCCACCAAATTATAATTTGTAAGCGATGAAATAAATATAGAAGGAATATTTGTTGGCAATTCTTTTTTAATAGCATCTTTCAATTCATCATCCAACATATCCGATTTGCTTATAGCAATTACAAAATCTTTTTGCAACATTTCAGGATTGTACGCCTCTAGTTCATTACGCAGAATTTCAAATTCTTTTTTATGATCATTACTATCGGCAGGTAAAAGAAAAAGCAAAATAGAATTGCGCTCTATATGACGAAGAAAACGATGACCCAACCCTTTACCTTCCGATGCACCTTCAATAATACCAGGCAAATCTGCCATACAAAAACTTTTACCATCTCTATATTCTACCATGCCAAGTTGTGGTACGAGCGTAGTAAAAGCATAGTCTGCAATTTTTGGTTTAGCAGCAGTAATTACAGATAGCAAAGTTGATTTACCGGCATTTGGAAAACCCACCAAACCCACATCTGCCAATACTTTCAGCTCAAGCGTTTTTATACCTTCTACACCGGGCTCGCCAGGTTGCGCATACTCAGGCGCTTGGTTTGTAGATGTTTTAAAATTATAATTTCCCAAACCACCTCTGCCACCCTTTGCTAAAATTACTTCTTCGCCATCGTGTAAAATTTCTGCAACTTTCTCTCCCGTTTCTGCATCTCTAGCAATTGTACCAAGCGGCACTTCTATAATAATATCTTTACCAGTTTTGCCGCTTCTTTGTCCGCCTTCGCCATTGCCACCATCTACCGCCAATACATTTTTAAAATATCGAAGATGCAGCAGTGTCCACAATTGTGTATTGCCTTTCAAAATAATATGCGCACCACGGCCGCCATCGCCACCATCGGGCCCACCTTCTGCCGTAAGTTTATTACGCAAAAAATGCCTGCTGCCCGCACCCCCATGTCCGCTACGGCAAAAAATATTTATCTGATCTACAAAGTTTGAACGTTCCACTAGTTATATATAAGTAAGTGGCAAAAATACAAAAAGATAGGCGCATTGCTGGTTTTGGTTTTTTGCGGTTTAAATCGTTTTTTCACCAACAATAATTTTAGTATTAAATTGCTGTATAATTTACCCCTTATGAAAATGATTTTATTAATTTTTATAGCAACAATGTTTGGTTGTAAGTGTTCAAAAACATCTTCTGCAAAAGAAAACGTTTCTTCAGAAACTGTAAACAAAGCAGTGTCAAATAAACCTGAGACAGATTCATTAGCATCATTACCTATTTGCATAAAAGCAATGATAGAAAAAATGAAAGCAGAGCCAGTAACAAATCCACCCAATAAAATTTATAGTTATACTTTTAATAACAAAATAGTTTATTATGTACCTGGTGTATGCTGCGATAATTTTAGCGATTTATACGACGATAGCTGTAAAATAATTGCACATCCCGATGGAGGTTTTACAGGTAAAGGCGATAGAAAATTACCCACTTTTCATGATGAAAAAAAGAATGAAAAATTAATTTGGCAAGACAAGAGAAAATAATAAATTACTTTTTGTTCTCATTCCATGTTTTGTACAACGCTTCCATTGTTGGTCTATTGGCTTCTATTTCTGTAAGCGGTTCACAAGGTTTACAATGCTCATGCATTTGTTGTGGTAGTTGTTGATACAATTCTGTTCCTTTCGTTTTCCATGCTATCGTATCATCACTCACTTCTTTTATTTTTTGTGCAGGGTTGCCTATAATTAAACTTCGTTTTTCAAAAACCGAATCTGCTTTTATAAAACTTAAAGCACCTACAATACATTCATCACCTAACACAACATTATCCATAATAACAGCATTCATACCTACCAAACAATTTTTGCCAATGGTTGCTCCATGTATAATGGCACCATGCCCAATATGCGCACCAGCTTGCAATAAAACGGTTACACCAGGGAACATATGTACCGTACAGTTTTCTTGCACATTGCAACCATCTTCTAAAATTATTTGCCCCCAATCTCCACGCAGCGCAGCACCTGGGCCTATGTAACAATTTTTTCCAATGATTACGTTGCCAGTAATGGTGGCTTGTGGGTGTGCGTATGAAGATGGGTGTATTACAGGAATGAAATTGTTGAAGGAATAAATCATGAAAATATTATTTGTACAAACCTAAAATATTTTTTTGAAGCGCCCATTTTTACTTTAAAGAATTGAAGCGTTCGTAAACCTATAAGGTTTTTACAGAAAGCCTTAGTTTTACAGAAGCCCAATAAAACCTTATAGGTTTTCTAGAAGCACTTTATTTAATAAGATTGTTATTTAGCCTCAATATTGATCTAAATGCATTCTAATTTTAGCCCCATTTTTAAACGTTAAAGAATTGAAGTGCTCGCAAACCTATAAGGTTTTATAAAAGACCTTCAATTTAAAAACATTCAACAAAACCTTATAGGTTTTTAAAAAGAAGCCAAACAAATAAATATAATTTGTTACTTTTAGTTATGCCAAAAAAGTATCATCAAGATTTAATACCCGATAAAATCTATCACATATACAGCCGTGCTGTGGGAGATGAAAAACTATTTAAATCAGATGAAAATTATAGATACTTTCTACAAAAATTTAAAAATTACATTTTACCCATAGCAGATATTTATACCTGGACCTTACTTCCAAATCATTTTCATTTTATGATAAGAATAAAAAGTATTGAATCAATAAACGAACACTTTTCAAATTTAAAAAAGGGAGCAGAACTTGAACCAGATAATGTGCCCGATTTTTTGATGCAATGCTTTTCTAATTTATTAAACAGCTATACCAAATCTTTTAATAAAGTAAACAATAGAAAAGGCGCACTTTTTATAGATTATTTGAGAAGGGTTTTAGTAGATGATGATGCCCAATTTGGTGCAACTGCATTTTATATTCACAAAAACTCAGTTCATCATGGTTATTGTAAAAATATGGAAGATTGGAAATGGAGTTTATACAATTCGTTTTTAAATAAAGAACCCAAAGAGGCTATCACTATTGAACTTTTAGAATGGTTTGGTGGAATGAGAGGGTTTATTGAATATCATTCTCAGACTATTTATTTGAAGAACGCTGTTATTGTTGAGGAATGATTTTTTAAGTGGTTGGGCTTTGTTTAAAAACCTATAAGGTTTTGTCAAAGACACTAGAATTTAGTTAGCCAATGCTTAAACCTTATAGGTTTGCAAACACTCTAATTGCTTAAGCGAATTATAAATTCTTATACCTCGTTTTAAAGAATGATTTAAGTTGAACTTTGTTTAAAAACCTATAAGCTTTTATCAAAGATTCTAGAATTTAATTAGGCTATAAAGAAACCTTATGGGTTTGCAAACACTCTAATTATGTGAACGAATTACAAACTTTTCGTTCCTGTGTTTATCAATAATTTTTCTGTTCTAAAACAAGTTCCTTTAAAAAGAGCAACTATATAATTATCTTGATTTGTAATTGTAATATGATACAATCCTGTACTTCTTCCATTGTGTATTTCTTTCGCCTGGGCAGTTAATACGTCTCCTATAAAAATCGGTTTAATAAAATTTATAGATGTATCTAAAGCCACCGATAAAACATTTCTGTTGTTACAAGCAAATGCAAATGCACTATCAGCAAATGAAAATGCAATGCCGCCATGCACCGTGCCCAATCCATTTATCATTTCGGGGCGTACTGTCATTTGTATTTTACTATAGCCGTCATTTATATCTAAAACAGATATGCCCAACCATTGGCTAAACAAATCGTTTTCTATCATGTGCGCTACAACATCATTTGCAGTTATCATTTTCTAATTTTAAATATACAATAAACTAAAAAGTATTAGAGACTAAAGTCTCAGCCACGGCGAACAATTAAGGGCGTCCCGTAAAAATTGGTTTTCTTTTTTCTAAAAAAGCATTTATTCCTTCTTTATAATCCGCTGTGCTAGCAGCTTTACGTTGCAATCTATCTTCATCTAATAACTGCTCATGAAACGTAGCGTGTATAGAATTGTTCAATGCTGTTTTTGTAAATGCTAAACCTTGCGTAGGCATTTGTGCAAGTGTGAGCGCTTGAGCATATACATCGTCTGCAAAAGTTGCTTCATCAATTACTTTATAAATCATCCCCATTTTTTCTGCTTCTACTGCACTTACTTTATCACCAGTCATCATCAGCGCACTTGCTTTTTGAAACCCAATAAGCCGAGGTAAAAAATAAGTACCACCACTATCTGGTATTAAACCAATTTTAGAAAATGCTTGTATGAAAGATGCAGATGAAGAAGCCAAAACCACATCGCAACACAAAGCAATATTTGCACCAGCACCAGCGGCTACGCCATTTACCGCAGCTACCACAGGCATTTGTAAATTTCTTATTCTTGTTACAATAGGGTTATAATGTTCACTCAATATTTTATCAATACCCACAGCATTTTCACCAGTAAGTTCTGCAATATCTTGCCCTGCAGAAAATGCTTTTCCATTACCAGTTATAAGCACACATCTTATGGTAGATAATATAGCACACTCATCTAAATATTTTTGCATCAGCAAAGCCATTTCCCTATTAAAGCTATTAAATTTATCGGGCCTATTGAGTGTAATTACTGCTACACTATTTTTTATTTCAAATAAAACAGAAGACATATTTATATATTTATTTTAAACTTCAAAACTCTTTACCTCTTGATGGCTTAATAAGAAATTATTTACCTCATCATAATTTCTATCTTTAGAACTTATTCTATAAACATACACCGCATCCATATTTTCTTTATTTGTTTTCATGCAACGAAAAGTCATATCATGCTCTTCAAAAAAAACCTCAAGCTCTGCTTTAAAATCATTACCAGATTGCATTGTTCTTATTTTATAGTCTTTTACTTTGTGTAATCTATTTATAAAACGCTGTACAGGCTCTAGTACAAAAAGTACAATCACTACCATAATAGATACCACAATAGCTAATGGATAATTGTGATAACCAATGGCCATACCAAGTGCAGCCGTTATCCAAATTAAGGCAGCCGTTGTTAAACCATTTACGGTAATACCTTCTTTAAAAATTACTCCCGCACCAATAAAACCAATACCAGTTACAATATTACTCGCAATTCTATCTGAAGAACCAACTCCCGCTTCTTTAGAAATAATCGTGTACAAACAAGCGCCTACACAAATTAAAATCATGGTACGAAAACCAGCAGGCTTGCTACGAAATTCTCTTTCTATGCCAATAACAGCACCAATAATAAAAGCAAAACTTACTTGCCCTATTTCTTCAAAATAAACAGAAATATCCATGAATAAAAATATCGAATGATTGAAATTTGTTTTGAGGTAAAGTTAGTGAAAATATTTTTTTGTTGGCGAGCTGAAGTTCCTTGATTGAACTTCGGTGGCGTCGCACATTTCATCTTCAGCTAGTAATTTAGCTTTTATTATGTTTTACGAACGAAGCGAATACTGCTCATTAAGGAAAATGTAAAATTAATAAATCGACAATACAGAATTGTTTAAAATATGTTTACAGAAAAATGCAGAATACTTTCACTAAAAGAAATCTTAAATCTTTACATCAAAAATCTAAAATCCCTCTAATGGCATTTAAAATAATCAAACGGTTCTTTACAATCATTGCATTGGTATAAAGCCTTACAAGCAGTAGATCCAAATTGACTTAGCAGTTTTGTGTTTGCAGATTTACATTGTGGACATTCTGGTAAATCATCTGATACATCTTTTGAAAACCTTGGTGGAGCTATACCGTATGCTTTTAGTTTTTCTTTCCCAGCTTCCGTCATCCAATCGGTTGTCCATACAGGTGTGATAACAGATGTGATTTTTATTTTCTTGTAGCCGTGTTCAATTAATTTAAATCTAATATCCATACTTATCGCATCCATGGCTGGGCAGCCACTGTAAGTTGGTGTAATGATAACTTCTACTTCATCATCGGCCCCCTCCTGGCCTCCCCCAAAAGGGGAGGAAAGAATTTTTACATCTCTCACAATTCCTAAATCTAAAATAGACAATACGGGAATTTCAGGGTCACACACCTCTTGAAGTAAAGCCCAAATTTGTTCAGTTGCTATAATATTATTTGCGTTTAAATTTTGCACAAGAAATGAACTTTAAATTATTGAAGTGTTCACAAGACCCCCTTCGGGAGATTTAGGGGGCTTTTTACCATTCTGCCCCAGGATAAACCCTTTGTAAATATTGCAATTCAGAAAGTATATACCCGAGCTTTTCGGTGTGTGTACCATTCTTACCGCCTAGCTGCATAAAAACATTTTCTGGTATTGATAACGTTGCTTCTTCAAAAACACGATTCACTTTTTCCATCCAAGCATCTTTTAATAATGCTACATCAGGAATAGTATTTTCCAAAGCTTTTTCACAATTGGATGGCACAAACATTTCACCAGTGTATTGCCAAAGTGTTTGAATGGCTTTTTGCATTCTTTCGTTACTTTCTGTAGTTCCATCACCTAATCGTATTACCCATTCGCTACTCCATTTTACATGGTAGGTTACTTCTTTTAACGATTTTGCAGCAATGGCAGAAAGTTGTTCATCTTTACAATGCTGTAATTTTTCGTATAAAAAATATTGATACACACTAAAGAAAAATTGACGAATAATTGTTTGTGCCCAATCGCCATTTTCTTGCTCCGCTAATAAAATATTTTTAAATTCTCTTTCTGTACGTAAGTATGCTAGTTTATCTTCAGTTGAATCTCCACCAATTAATGTTGCTGCATATTGATACAAATTTCTACTCTGCCCAATTAAGTCTAATGTAATATTAGTAATAGCTATATCTTGTTCAAGTATTGGTCCGTGGCCACACCAAGCACCATTGCGCTGTGTTAAAATTAAAGTGTTATCTGCAAGTTGTAAAGTATAATCAATTAAGTTTTTTGTCATGATGTTTTTGTACTTGTAAAAAAGAAAGTTTACATATGCCCTACTTCATCTGGTATGTCATAAAATGTAGGGTGCCTATAAATTTTATCGGCAGCTGGCTCATACATTTCCCCGGCTTCATCAGGATTACTAGCATGAATGTATTTGCTCTCCACCACCCACAAACTCACTCCCTCTTGCCTACGTGT
>JAYSOC010000112.1:0-5358 GCA_043723285.1 Ferruginibacter sp.
TGGCCACTTCCAAAATAGATTCATCGGTTTCAAAACCCAGCAAATCTTGGTTCAAAAAACCAATGGTGGTTTCTCTGCCTTTTTCTACAGTGCCTTTGGCAGGAGAGTATTGCCCAGTAAGTACCTTCAGTAAGGTAGATTTGCCTGTACCATTATAGCCAATAAGTCCTATCCGCTCGCCTGGTTGTATATGCCATGTAGCATCTTCCACAATGGTTCTTGCCCCAAATTCGAACGTAAGATTCTGTAACCCTAATAACATTTTTTGAAATTTTGTGCAAAAGTAACCAATAGTAGCTAGATTTTGTAAGAAGAAATTGAGGGCGTGTCCGCCGAAAGGCGGATCGAGCTTTTCGCTGCAATCCCTCACGCAAATGTAGCGTATGATAGTGTTTTAAACGGATGCCAACTTTTAAAAAGTTGGCATCCGTTTAAAATAGAGAGCCTGCATTATTGTTGACCAAAGAACCAATGCCGAAAGGCGCAGGGATAGTAGCGGCACCGGATTCCGTGTTAGCAAACAAGGCGAGGTACGAGCCGTAGTTTTGCGTTACACGGGAGAAGGTACAGCGGATAGCCCGTTACCACTGCCCAAAAATGGTATCGGTCCACCGCCCCAAATAATCAAAAACATAATGATAACCGTTCATCAAACTTTTATGAATTGTTTTGCGTACTTGCTTGCACAAAACAGCCCGAAACCTTACATTTGCAACAAATTATTACATATGAAAAAAGTATTTCTTTTATTGGTTGTACTGATAGCTGCTTTTGTTGCATATTGGCTAGTGTTTAGAAAAAATAATAATGGGGCAGAAGTGCCTCCACCAAAACCTATAGAAGTTACAAATAATTCGAGTAAAGTAAACTTGAGTGTGGATAGTATTATTGGCGGATATTTGAGTATAAAAAATGCATTTGTAGAATCGGATACTGTCGAGGTAAAATCTTCTACTAAAAAATTGATTGCCATGTTGGATCATTTTCCATTTAAAGAATTAGAAAAAGATACAACCGCTGTAGCTGCTACTGTACAAATGACAATTGATGGCATAAAAGCAAATGCTTCTTCTCTTTTATCTCAAACAGATATTACAGAAATGAGGCACGACTTTAATATGGTATTTGAAACAATGTATCCATCGCTTTTTACTGCCATAAACTATAAAGGACAAAAGTTATTTGTAGAAAAATGCCCGATGGCTTTTGGTGATGATATGCCTGCAAGTTGGATAAGTAATACTGCAGAAATTGTAAATCCATATTTGGGAAAAGATCATCCAAAATACCATGCAACAATGTTGAATTGTGGTGAGGTAGTAGATTCTGTAATGGCAAAATGATTTTTTAGCCACTAACCTTTGATTCATGGAATAATTTTTTTAAATAGAAAACATGATAGCTACACACAAAATAGGTGAAATTCATTTCAATCAAGATTTTATTATGCTTGATATTGATGGAAATGAACTAACAATTCCATTAGATAAATTATCAAGTAAACTTAAATTTGCCACCGATATAGAGCGAACAATGTATAAAATTTCTCCTACGGGTAATGGCATTCATTGGCCTTTAATTGATTGAAGATCTTTTTATTGATGGAATATTGAGAGATTTTTAAAAATAACATTTTTAACTAAGTAATATTTTTCATTTGTGCACATTCGTGTAATTTGTGGCCACAAAAACTTTATCAATATAAATAACGTTCATTAAAAGAAAGGAAAAGTGTATGAGAATTGTTAGTGTATCAATAGCGTTATTATTTTTTTCATTAAATGTATTTGCCCAAAAAAAATATACGATTAGTGGTTATATAAAAGATGCGGAAAGTGGCGAAACCGTTATTGCTGCTAACATTGGCATAAAAGGTAAGAATGGAATGATGAGTAACCAATATGGTTTTTGGTCGGTAACTTTGGTAGAAGGGATGTACCAAATTGTAGCTTCGCATGTGGGTTACAAGCCTGCAATAATTTCTGTAAATCTTACGCAAGATACCTCTATAAATATTTTATTAAAAAATGGCACGGTAAATACAGAAGAAGTAATTGTAACTTCTACTAGGAGAGAAAACAATGTGCGTGCAGCACAAATGGGTAAAATAACATTACCAATAGATCAAATAAAAGGCATTCCGGCTTTTATGGGCGAAGTAGATTTGCTAAAAGTGGTGCAACTTTTGCCGGGTGTACGAAATGCTGGCGAAGGTAGCTCAGGCATATATGTACGTGGCGGTGGCCCCGATCAAAATTTAATAATGTTGGATGATGCTGTAGTGTATAATACCGGGCATTTGTTTGGCTTCTTTTCTATTTTTAATGCCGATGCTATAAAAAATGTAACACTTATAAAGGGCGGCATGCCTGCACAATACGGCGGCAGATTATCGAGCGTGTTAGATGTGAGCATGAAGGAAGGCAATAATCAAAAATACCAATTTGAAGGTGGTATTGGTTTAATAGCATCTCGTTTTTCGGTACAAGGCCCATTGAAAAAAGATAAAGCATCGTTTATTGTATCTGCAAGGCGTACATATATAGATGCGCTTACAAAACCTTTTGTAAAACAGGGGAGTCAGTTTTATGGCTCTGGATATTATTTTTACGATTTAAATACAAAGATAAATTACAAATTCAACGAAAAAGATAGGTTGTATTTGAGTGGATATTTTGGTAGAGATGTATTTGATTTTAGAAACGGAAAACAAAGTCTTCAAATAAAGATACCATGGGGAAATGCAACAGGAACGCTTCGTTGGAACCATGTGTTTAATAGAAAATTATTTGCAAACACTACAGCTGTTTACAACGATTATAATTTCACCTTTAATGGCAAGCAAGATAATTTTGATTTGAAATTGGCATCAGGCATTAGAGATGTTACACTAAAACAAGATTTTGATTATTACCCAGCATCTAATCATAAATTAAAATTTGGTTGGTTATACACGCATCATAGGTTTACACCATCGGTGGTAAGTGGTCAGCAAGATTCTGTGGTTTTTAATCCGCAAAGTGCGCAAATAAAATTTGCTAATGAAGCAGCTATTTATCTGCAAGATGATTGGGATGTGTCCAAAAAATTAAAAATAAATGTAGGATTACGTTACAGCAATTTTACACAAGTAGGTGCGTATAAAATATATAAAACGGATGAGTTTCAAAACAGATTGGATAGTACCATTTATAAAAGAGGACAAACAGTAAAATCTTATGGCGGGCTAGAACCTAGACTGACATTGCGCTACGAAATAAACGATCGTACTTCTGTAAAAGCATCGGTAACAAGAAATTTACAATACATACATTTGGTAAGCAACAGTGGCACAACATTACCAACAGATATTTGGGTGCCGAGTACATACAAAGTAAAACCACAAATAAGTTGGTTATATGCAGCAGGATTGTTTAAAAATTTTAAAGATAATACTTACGAAACATCGGTAGAAGTATATTACAAACAAATGCAAAATCAAATTGAGTATAGAGAAGGCTATACCAATAATTCTTTAAAAGATACAGAAGATGATTTTACATTTGGTAATGGATGGAGCTATGGCTCGGAGTTTTTTGTGAATAAAGTAAAAGGAAGATTTACAGGTTGGATAGGTTATACACTTAGCTGGACATGGGGAAAATTTGACAATTTAAATGGCGGCGAAAAATTTGCAGCAAAATATGATCGTAGAAATGATATGAGCATTGTGGCCATGTATGAACTAAATAAGAAATGGAAGTTTTCTAGCGCATTTGTGTATGGCACCGGTAGTGCATCTACATTGCCACAGCGTTTTTATTTAATTGGTGGCGTGTTATCGCAACAATACAGCAACATTAATCAATACCGTTTACCATCTTATCATCGTATCGATTTTTCTGCTACACTTACACCAAAAAAGAACGAAAGGCGCAAATTAAAAACGGAATGGGTGTTTAGTGTTTATAATGCTTACAGCCGCCAAAATCCATATTTTATTTATTACGATCAATCTGGTAGTCCGCTAGATGGTACATTAAAAATACAGGGAAAGCAAGTTTCTATATTTCCAATTATACCTGCTGTTACTTGGAATTTTAAGTTTTAAAAGAGATATAATTCAAAAAAACTCTTTTATTTGGCCAATTAAAATGAGTAATATGTTTTATCCTTTTTTGATAATATCCAAACTTATAAAAAATTTTACATAGTATTTTGCCTTTTGATAGTGCAGCATTCCAAAACCTTTGTAACCTTTAAAAATATGGAAGTACACATTTGCAGGGCTCCCAAACATTTCGCCGATTTTTTATAAATTATAAATAAATACATTGTTGAAGTGCATCTGTTTATTTTAAAAGATAAAACTCAGGCACATTTATGCAGCATAAAAAATAAGTGAGAAAGCAACTTTGATTGACATAAAGTTACGTTGCGCACAGAAAGCATACTCACAAAACCTCCCATAAATTTCAATATTGGACTAAGCTTGTTTAGTAGAAAGTAAATCAGACAAACCTTCAGAATTGTGTTGCCTTATTATTAGAAATTTATTATTATTAGATATTTTTATTTCTTAATTATCCTTGGTGTTCCTCCAATTGCCCAAGTGGCAAATACCTCAGCTATTTTCCAAGTATTGCCAGCATATTTTGTAGGCCTCGCTATTACATAATCAATAAAGTCTTTTACATTTTCTGCTGTAATAGATTGCATGGTAACAAACAATTTCTTTCCGTCAAATAGCCCTCCTTCGATTATTGTATCTTGACTATCTGATTTTTTTTGCATTTCTTGTCCTGTATATTTTATATCTGCAACAAATTCGTCAATCAATCTACTTTCCTCTAATTTATCAATTTTTATTGCAGATTCAAATGAAAAGAATTTTTCTCCCGTTACGTGTTCAAAATAAATAGCGTTTTTTGTAAGATTATAAAATTGACCTTTGTATTTTGCGGGGTATATTATTTTTGTATAAACCAAATCATTTTTCATTGGCTTATCCGTTGTATTTACTAATCGAATGCCAAAGTAATAAAAAGTTCCTTTGATTAAATTGCATCTTCCAAAACCAATTTCTGTATTTTCTTTATTGTTTGAAAAATTGTGTTTCAATAATCCCACTTGGTTCGAATCTATCTTTATAAAAGCGTTTTGTATTTGAACTTGTATAATAGAAACGCTGTCATTACTATTAATAATATATTCGGAAATAGGAAATGCAAAAATCTCTTTATCTATTTTTTGTGCAAAAATTGTAATAGAAAAATGTAATAAAAGCACAAGTAAGCTTGTTCTTTTCATCTTTTAATTTTTTCAAATGTAAGAGATATTGTTTAATAAATAAACAGTTCATACATATTTAATTATTAA
>JAYSOC010000113.1:0-2160 GCA_043723285.1 Ferruginibacter sp.
CGCCTGTAAACCCAATGGTTGTCATACCTTTTTCATTGGCAGTTTCTATGGCTTTTAAAATATTTATACTATTGCCAGAGGTGCTTAAACCAACCAACACATCACCGGTTTTTCCTATACCATTTATCATGCGTGAATACACAACGTCAAAACTATAATCGTTGGCTACAGCAGTCATGTAAGAAGTATTTACATGTAAAGCTTCTGCCGGTAATGCATCTCTGTCTTTATAAAAACGACCACTAAATTCTGCTGCTAAATGTTGCGCATCAGCAGCACTACCGCCATTGCCACAAAACAATATTTTGTTGCCGTTTTTAAAAGCAGTGGTTATTACTTCTACAGATTGTTGAATACTGTTAATTATTTTTTCATCTGCTAAAATGGATAACTTAGTATTTATAGAAGCTTGTATAATAGAGCTAATTATTTCTTTCATTTAAAATATTTGTGCGGCAAATTTAATGATTGTGATTGACTATTGTAAACCCCAGAGCAGTAAATAAAAGCTGAGAAAAGATTTATTGTTGAAGAGCGGCCTTTACTTTGTATTTTAATAAAATAGGAGTAAATTTTCAAAAGGAAAAGCAGAGGTGAACTATAATGAGCGGCTAGTTATAATAACCATATCCCGCATTAGTCCTCTGCCTATCCCTTTGCATTTTGGTTGAAAGTATCAAATAGAATGCTAGACTTTTAGGTCTATTAAAGGCTTTAATACAATTCAACTTTTTATTGTTTTCTTAAATCAAATTTATGAAAAAAAATTATCAAATCTTTATTGGTATTGATGTTTCTAAAGACAAATTAGACTATTGTATTGTAACAGATACGACAGCTACAAAACATCAATTTGGCATCGTTACTAATAATGAAAAAGGCATTAAGCAGCTCATTGCTCTTGTAAAAAAAATCAATACTAATTTTGTGGACACTTTGTATTGTTTAGAAAATACAGGTGTGTACAGTATGCCACTTTGTTACTGGCTGCAAGCAGGTAAGGAAAATTATTGGTCAGAGGATGCGTTGCAAATTAAAAGATCAGCAGGTATTAATAGGGGGAAAAATGATAAGGCAGATGCAAAGTTAATTGCATTGTATGCCGTAGCACATGCACACCTATACACACCTACATTATTGCCCGAAAATGATTTCTTAGAACTCAAGCTGCTATTGACTGAAAGAGAGAAACTCGTTAAAGCTATTAATGCTTTTAAAGCCACAAATGAAAATAAAGGTTTTCTGCCAAAAGAAATTTTAAAAAAAGTTTTAGCCCATAACAAAAAAACCACAGCAGGTTTACAAACACAATTAGATGCCATAGAAAAATTAATTCAACAATTAATTGATAGCAACGCTACTTTTAAAAGTCAGCAAACTTTATTGCTAAGTATAAAAGGCATTGGCGTACAAACTGCCGCATATATGATTGCTGTAACAAATGGTTTTACTTCATTTAAAAATTGGCGAAAATTTGCTTGCTATTGTGGCATTGCTCCTTTTAAATATAATTCCGGCACAAGTGTAAAGGGTAGAACAAAAGTGAGTCAAATTGCTAACAAAAAAATGAAAACATTATTAAGCATAGCAGCTGTTTCTGCCAAAAGATATGATCCTGAAATAAAAGAATATTATCAGCGAAAATTAAAAGAAGGCAAAAATAAAATGTCCGTTTTAAATGCTGTAAGATGTAAGGTCGTTAGTAGAGCTTTCGCTGTTATTAACAGAAAAACCCCTTTTGTAAATATTAAAAAATTTAAAATGGCTTCATAAAAAATACAACATATTATTTGTTTTTAAACATAGAATGCGGGATTGAAGCAAGTAGCCCACAGGCCCGCCCTTGGGCGGGACGAGGACTACTGCTGAAAGCCCGAACAACTGCTGAACAAAGAAATAAGTTAGACCGCACCAAAACCTTTACCATAAAAATTTGAATATACCCGTTTGTAAAAACATGGCAAGCCATTGCTTTATCATAATTATATTTGCGACATGAAGATTTTGATGGTTTGCTTGGGCAATATTTGCAGAAGCCCATTGGCAGAAGGTATTTTACAACACAAGGCTGATGCTGCTGGTTTACACTGGCAAGTGGAAAGTGCAGGTACAAATGGCTTGCATTGTGGAGAAGCGCCCCATCATTTAAGCCAAAAGGTA
>JAYSOC010000114.1:0-2154 GCA_043723285.1 Ferruginibacter sp.
ATTTGCGAAAGTATTTTAACCGATGCTATGTACGAACTACCAAGCCAAAAAGTAAAAGCTTTTGAAGTTACGTTAGATTATGCGCAGCGTAAATTTGGCACAAGTAAATTGAGTATGCTTAAGGTGGCGTAAGGGGAATGTGCAAATGTGCAACAATAAAAATGCAGCTTTTTATAGGCTGCATTTTTATTTTGCATAAATCAATTTGGACAAATTTGCAATGCGATTGCAAATTTGTCCAAAATAATTACTATGTTTGCTAAATGATACAACGTCAGTTATCCAAAAAATTAATTGAAATAAGCAAATACTTTCCCATTGTTTCCTTAAATGGTCCAAGGCAATCTGGTAAGTCCACATTGCTAAAAAATACATTTCCTAAACTATCGTATGTAACGCTAGAAAACCCTGATGACTTAGCTTTTGCATTGCATGACCCTAGGCGTTTTTTAGAAGCTTATCCCAAAGGTATAATAATAGATGAAGCTCAAAATGCACCTCAAATATTTTCTTATATTCAAGGTATTGTAGATAGTAATCCAAAAATAAAATTTATACTAAGTGGCTCGCAAAACTTTTTATTGAATCAACATATTTCTCAAACCTTGGCGGGGCGCATTGGCATATTAACATTGCTGCCGTTTTCTATAAAAGAGCTGCAAAACGCTAATAAATTAAAATTGGGTTTTGAACAAGTGGCTTTTACGGGCTTTTTTCCACGTATATACGATAAAAAAATTCCGCCTGCTTTATTTTATCCTTCGTATTTACAAACCTATGTACAAAGAGATGTAATGCAAATTACAAAAATTGCTGACGCAGCTTTGTTTACAAAATTTTTAAAATTATTGGCAGGCAGGGTTGGGCAGTTGATAAATTTATCATCTATATCGGCTGATGTGGGCGTGGCAGTAAATACCATAAAAGCATGGCTGAGTATTTTGGAAATGAGTTATATAATTGTGCAACTAAAACCGCATTATAATAATTTTGCGAAACGCTTGGTACAGCAGCCAAAATTGTATTTTTACGATACTGGTTTGCTCTGTTATTTATTAGGCTTAGAAACGCCGAAGCAGTTAAGCACGCACTTTGCTCGTGGTTTAGTTTTTGAAAATTTAATAATATTGGAGTTGCTTAAAAATAGATTTAATAATGGCAAGGAAAATAATTTATTTTTTTGGAGAGATAAAAATGGTAAAGAAGTGGATTGTATTATAGAAACCAATGACAAACTTGTGCCAATAGAAATAAAAAGCAGTAGTACAAAGTCATTACACTTTTTTGATGGCGTAAAATATTACAAGTATTTAGCAAAAGATAAAGTAAAACAAACCTTTGTTGTATATGGAGGTAAAGCAGTAGAAAAAACGGTTGAAGGGTTATTATTGCCATGGAATGACCTTGGAGAGTTATACAAATTTTAAAGTAGAATTATTTAAAGAAAAAAATAAATTATCTAAGTATTATTTTAGGTGGTTGTTTATTTTCATTTTACTTTTACGTAGATATGGTTGGGCAAGGTTGATTATTGAAAAGTTTGTGAAAAAAGTGTAGCGCATGAGTTATTGCTCAATAGATATTCTTAAGTTGAATGGCTGCGGGATGGAAGCGGCACTGTAGCGCAGCGAAAGTACAGCGTACAGCCCGAACAAATGTTGAACATTGGTATTGGCACACAGCCCCAAATTGTATTTTAAATTGAAATATTAATAATAAAAATTATCATGGTTGATGTTATTTTAGGATTGCAATGGGGCGATGAAGGAAAGGGTAAAATTGTAGATTTTTTTGCGAAAGATTATGATGTGGTGGCTAGGTTTCAAGGCGGGCCAAACGCAGGGCACACGCTGTATGTAAACGATAAAAAAATTGTACTGCACCAAATACCAAGCGGTATTTTTCATGAAGATAAAGTGAACCTTATTGGCAATGGAGTAGTGTTAGATGCTATAACATTAAAAAGAGAGTGCGATTCTGTAGCTGCTTTTGGCGTTGACTACCATAAAAATCTTTTTATAAGCGAGCGTACGCATTTGATATTGCCTACGCATAGAGCTATTGATAAAGCAAGTGAGCTTAGCAAGGGAGTAGAAAAAATAGGGAGTACACTAAAAGGAATTGGCCCTGCGTATATGGATAAGACTGGGCGCA
>JAYSOC010000115.1:0-5327 GCA_043723285.1 Ferruginibacter sp.
GCACTTTTTGTAATGAGCGAAATAGCTTTGGTAAGCGCTCGCAAGGGTCGTTTAGAAGCCATGGCTGCCAAAGGCGATGATAAAGCAAAAGCCGCTTTGGATCTTTCCAATAATCCTGAAAAGTTTTTGAGCACAGCTACCATTGGCATTACGTTAATTTCCATTTTGGTGGGTGTGTTTGCCGAAGATAAATTTAGCAAAATGCTTACGCCATATTTTCAAAAATTTACCCTTACAGATAAATATGCCGAAAGCATTGCTACCACTATCGTTGTATTGGCCGTAACTTTTCTTACCATTATTTTTGGCGAATTGGTGCCCAAAAAAATTGGTTTGTTGCGTGCCGAAAAAATTGCAAGAGCTGTGGCCATTCCCATGAATTTTTTATCGACGCTTGTTCATCCTTTGGTTTGGTTACTTTCTACTATTACAAGTGGCATTTTTAAAATATTCAATATAAAAAAACCAGCAGATAGTGCCGTTACCGAAGAAGAAATAAAAGCCATGATATCGGAAGGTAGTGAGCATGGATCAATTGAAGAAGATGAAAAAGAAATTATAGAAAGGGTTTTTCATTTAGGCGATAGAAATATCACATCGCTTATGACACATCGTACAGATATTGCATGGTACAATATGAAAGATACTGTGAATGATGTAAAGAATAAATCGGAGGAAATTATTTTTAGCACTTTCCCTGTGTGTGAAGATACTGTGGACAATATTAAAGGCATTGTGTATGTAAAAGATTTGCTGAAAGCCGACCCCAACAAGCCTTTGGCCGATATTGTAAAACCTGCTTTGTTTGTACCCGAAAACAATTCTGCATATCAATTATTAGAAAAATTTAAGTCAACAAAAATACATTCTGCATTTATTGTAAACGAATATGGCACGCTTGAGGGTATGATAACGCTCAACGATATTTTAGAAGCCATAATAGGTGACGTACCACAAACTGGGCAAGAAGAATATGGCATTACTAAAAGAGAAGACGGTAGTTTTTTAGTAGATGCACAAATACATTTTTACGATTTTTTAAGTTATTTTGAAAAGACAGATTGGATGAACGAAGGTGAACATGAATTTGATACGCTTGCAGGTTTTGTGTTGCACGAGCTAGAGCATATTCCAGCCACTGGCGAAAAATTTGCTTGGAAAGATTTTACGTTAGAAATTATTGATATGGATGGTCAAAGAATTGATAAAATTTTGGTAACGATTTCGGAGGATTTGAAGGAGCAAATGGAGGAAGAATAATTAATAATTTTATAATTGATAATTAATAATTTTTTCAAAACTAAAGAATCATTTTTTTCTTGAAGCTTTCATCCACATACAATAATCAGCATTTGTACGCCGCCCGCCTACAACCTGCGTGCCAGCAAAGGCAGGTCTTTTGTTCGTTCCTCACAAAAGGATTTTCGTATAAGTAGCGCAGCTCTTCAGCTTGATACCTTTTTCAACAATTATTCAAACCTGTATAATAAATAGCAGTATTCATTCTATTAATGTTTTTTGCTGCAAACACTAGAGAATTAGCTTTCATTTTATTCCATTTAAATATTAAAGACTCCAATGCATGTGTCTGACACCTATTAAAGACTGTAATATTACAAGAGCTGCAAGAGAGGTGTCTGACACATTTAATGGACTAAATAAATTTATAATTTGTATTATCATTGCCTTAAAACATCATCCCCACAACCTTCTCTGGGTTACTCAATTTTGTACTCAGTCGCTTGCCGCCTACGGTTACATGCAAAATACTTATTTGCTCTTTTTTGTATTCGTATAAAATATCATCAGTTATGGTAAGTTTTTTTGGAGCAACAATATTTTCTATTTCAAAATAACAATAAATGGCTTCTTCAATATTTTCGTAGCCTATATATTTTAAAACATAAGGTTTGCCATCTACTTTTATAAGCAAATGATTTTTTACATAATCACTTACAAGTTTATCCATTTCTGTTTTTAAGGAACCGTTAAGTAAATCAACCTTGGTTTTGTAAGCAGCACGTAAGGCTTTTTCAAAATCGTCTGTAAATATTTTACAACTAATTTCTAGCGATTTTGTTTTTGCATTGTGCTCTATTTCTGTAACACTCACAAATATGGGATGGTTAGCCACATTTAGATGCGTTGAAAAACTAAAAATAGAAACCAGTAAATATTTAAATAAAAGACTTTGCATAATTTTTAACATTGCTTGAACACAGCTATGCCCCAATTAGAAAAAATAATGTGATAAATTTTAACCGAAAGTATTAATTAAAAAATGAACAATTACTATAGTTAATAAACTATTGTATTTCTGGTAATGAAATGCAAATATTGTACCCATAGTAAAGGTGCCAATTAACTGTACTATATCAAAATGAAAAGAATGACATAACGAAAAAAGCAAACTTGATGAAATTATTGCAACCCATTTGTTTTTAGTAATAAATTCAATTCGGGTAAATATATAGCCTCTGAAAAGCAACTCTTCTACTGTGGCAACAATAATCATTAACAAATAAAGTGCATAGCCGGATTCCGATTCACTAGTTGTGGTAAATATATCTACCCGCAGCACCAACTTTTTTAAGATTATTATAAATCCCAGAATAATGCAATAAATTAATGCGATTGAAACCAAATAAAAAAGGATGCTTTTTTTCTTTTCTTTATACAATAGGTAGTTCCCTTTTTCTATAAATTTTGAGAACCCAAAACTTACTAATAAAATTAAAGTCAGTGAAAAAATAGTATATAAAAAGAATTTGCTTTCTTTTATGGGGATTGTTCCAAATAGTTGTGTTGCTAATAATAAAATTAGGACTAAGATGGTTGCTATTCCAACAATGTATTTATTATTTGTATTCATTTTTAAATGATTGACTTTGTCACTAATAAAAACCAATCGTTTGGATTCGTGAAATTAGTGACTTAAAAAAAACTTCTTGTTATATTTGGCAACTAACTATACACAAACATACCATAAAGTTTTTTATCAAGCCAACATCATGAACGATTTAGCATTTTATTTTAACGAAGGTTGGCAGCACATCATTAGTACATCTGCATTAGATCATCAGCTTTTTATCATCAGCTTTTTATCATTGCACTTGTGGCCATTTATCTTTTAAAAGATTTTAAAAAAGTATTGGTACTCGTTACCGCCTTCACCATTGGGCACTCGTTTACGCTCGCACTTAGCGTGTATAACGTAGTATATGTGAATGAAAAATTAGTAGAATTTTTAATTCCATGCACCATCATCATCACAAGTATATTTAATATATTGCAAAAAAAAGTTTCCCAAAAAGCTGTGATGTTAAATTATTTTTTTGCATTATTCTTCGGCCTTATACACGGGCTTGGCTTTGCAAATACTATTCGGTTTATGTTGGCCAAAGACCAAACTATTGGCTGGAGTTTATTTGGTTTTAATTTGGGACTAGAAGTTGGGCAAATCATCATCGTTATAGCTATTTTATTTGTAAGCTACTTGGTAATAAATATTTTTAAAGCGCCACAAAAATGGTGGGTATATATATTAAGCGCTGCAACTTTTACATGGGCGGTAAAATTTGCGTTGGAGCGAATACTTTAAAATGGTAACTTTATGGCTCAATGAAGAAAGATAATTCCATATTGTTTGATCGTATAAAGAAAACGGTACAAAGTGTAGAGCCAAGTGCCGAAATTATTTTGTACGGATCATACGCTTGTGGAGAGCAGAAAGAGGAAAGCGATATTGATTTACTAATATTGGTAAGTAAACATTCGCTATTAAGCTACGACGAAATAAAGAAAATAACATACCCTTTATATAAAATTGAGATTGAAATTGGAACAACAATCAGTCCTCTAGTTTACAATAAGGAAATTTGGGAAAACAAACACATTATTAGCCCTTTTTATAAAAATGTAAAAGCAAATGGTATATTATTATGATTAATGAAGAGTCTGATAAATTAATTGCATTTAAAATTAGAAAATCTAATCAATCAATAAAAGCTGCTCAACTTTTAATTGAAAATTATTTTTATAACGAAGCTATAAATAGAATTTATTACGCTTGTTTTTATTTGGCAACTGCTTTACTATACAAAAATAATATTAATGCCAAAACACATTCAGGTGTTAAAACAATGCTGCATAAACATTTCACTGTAACAAATTTAATTGACGAAGATCTCGCCACATTTTATTCAAGTATCTTCTTTTTCAGACATTCGTCAGACTATGAGGAAGGTATAGAATACTAAAAAGAAGTTACAATTGGGTTATACAAAGAAGCAATTACTTTCTTAGATAGCTTTCAAAATTTATTAAATCTTTATTAAAACAGTCATAAATATTAATCAAAAATCACATGAAGAAATTCCTTTTACTCCTTTTAAGTTTTATTGCAACTGCTATAAGCTTTGCACAAGATATTCGTAACAACCCTGGCAGCAACCATGGCAATCGTTTCGAACAATTAGGAACTATATTGCCAACACCAAATGAGTATCGTACAGCAAGTGGTGCACCTGGCCCAAAATATTGGCAGCAGCGTTGCGATTACGATATCGTATGCGAGCTCGATGAACCAAACAGGAAATTATCTGGCAAAGAAACACTCACGTACTTTAATAATTCTCCAGATAACCTTACTTACCTATGGCTACAGTTAGACGAAAACGAACACAGCTCAGTAAACAACTCTGGTTATCAAACCAGTAATGGAATGCAAAAAACTTTAAGCGAGCAAGAACTTACAAGACTTAGCACTGGCAAGCTCGATAAAGAATATGGCGACAACATTACAAAAATTACAGATGCCGCTGGAGTTGCTTTAAAATATACTATCAACAAAACTATGATGCGTGTAGAGATACCACAAACCCTAAAACCTGGGCAGCAATTTATTTTTAAAATAGAATGGAATTACAATATTATAGAGCGCACCAAATATGGTGGTCGTGGTGGTTACGAAAATTTTCCTGCCGATGGAAACGATTTGTTTACCATCACACAATGGTACCCACGCCTATGTGTGTATAGCGATAACCAAGGCTGGCAAAACCATCAGTTTGTAGGAAGCGGAGAGTTTACACTTACGTTTGGTAATTTTAAAGTAGCCATGACGGTACCTGCAGACCATGTGGTAATGGCAACAGGCCAATGCCAAAACTATGCAGCCGTGCTTACACCTGCTCAGCAAGCACGTTGGGCAACTGCACAAAATGCAAAAGAACCAACAGAAGTAGTAACACTAGCAGAAGCTACTGCAAGAGAAGCATCAAAATCTACCCAAAAGAAAACATGGATTTTTAAAGCCGATATGGTGC
>JAYSOC010000116.1:0-2151 GCA_043723285.1 Ferruginibacter sp.
CAAATGGTTTTACATACAACAATAAAGCTGTAATACCAATGGTTGTAATAATGATAAGTAATACCAAATTATTTTTGTATTTCATAGTTGTAAAAATGGAATAATAAAAAGAACGGTTTACCAAGGTTAAAAAAATATTTGCAACTATTAAACCCGTAAAAACCATAGTACGGGTTAGTCCTTCGCTATAACCTTGCCTTACCGCATATTGATATGCAATTAATGTGCCAGCGGTTATCATTAAACCCTGCACAATAGTTGTAGATAATTCTTTCCAATTAAAAAAAGTATTGGTAAATGGTCGTGGCTTTTGCAACATGGTATTTTTTTCCAGTGGCTCATTTTCATAAATGATAGAACAGGTTGGTCCCATAATTAATTCTAAAAAAATGATGTGTACTGGCGAAAATATATTAGGATAGAGCCAGTCTAATGCCAACGGAATAAAAACCGTGAGCACAATAGGTATATGAATGGAGATAATATATTGAATGGCTTTTTTGAGGTTGGCATAAATCTTTCTTCCCATGGCCACCGCATCTACCATCTTTGATAAATCATCGTCTGCCAAAATAAGGGATGCAGCTTGCTTGGCTATCTCTGTTCCTTTTTTACCCATAGCAATGCCAATGTGTGCGGCTTTAAGCGCAGGTCCATCATTTACGCCATCACCAGTCATGGCTACAATTTCGTTATTGGCTTTTAATGCATTGATGATTTTTAATTTTGCATCAGGAAACATTCTTGTAAAAATATTTGTATTAGCAACTGTTGCTTTTAAATCGGCATCATTCAGTAGCATCAACTCATCGCCACTTATACTTTTATCATATCCTTTAAATGCAATTTGTTTGGCAATGGCAGCAGTAGTGGCTGCATTGTCGCCTGTAATTATTTTTATACTAATACCAGCGGTATAAAAATCTTCTAACACTTTATTAATATTTTTCTTTGGAGGGTCGTAAAAACCAACAATGCCATTAAAAATAAATTTGTACTCCTGCTGTGTGGCAAGAAAATCATTGCCTTCAAAAATAGCTTCACCTACCGCCAACACACGATAACCATCGGTTGTTATTATTTTTATGGCTTCCTCTATTTGTTGTTTTTGTTTTTCATCTACATTAGAAATATTCATCAACGCTTCGGGTGCTCCTTTAGCGGCTATGATTCTTTTGCCTATACTATTTTCAAAAATATGCGTCATCATCGGCGGCTTGCCACTTAATGGATATTCGTGAATCATTTTATATTCAGGCCGCTCATCCATTTTTATTATTTCTTTGTAAGCATTATGCAAAGCCTCTTCCATTGGGTCAAATGGAATGGGTTCGCTTGCCCACATGGCAAGTGATATTAATACTTTTTCTTCTTCAGTGCTTACATTTTCTGTTGTAGAAATTTTGTTAGATGACAAAACAAATAGTTTAGCCAAACTCATTTTATTTTCTGTGATGGTGCCCGTTTTATCTGTACAAATTACCGTTGCACTACCCAAGGTTTCTACTGTTTTCATTTGCTTTATCACTATGCCAAGCTTCATTAATCGCCATGCGCCCAGTGCCATAAATGTGGTAAACGCCAAGGGTATTTCTTCAGGCAAAATGCTCATGGCAAGGGTAAGTGCTTTTAATAAACTATCCAGCAGTTGGTAAGATTGAAAATAATTTATTGCCCATACAATTAAAAAAACAATGGCACCTGCAATGACCATTTTTTTTACAAAATTATTTATCTGCAATTCCAATGGCGTTTTTTCTTCCTGTATTTCTTCTAAACTTTTTCCTATTTTTCCCAAACGGGTTTCATTGCCAATTGCCGAAATGGTTGCAATAGCTAAACCACCGGCGACACCTGTACCGAGATAAATAAAATTATCTGTTGTATTTTTATCTTTACTCACAGCAAAAGATTCACCAGTGAGTATCGATTCGTTTACTGAAAAATCGTTGGAATGTACAATCTCCCCGTCTGCGGCTATGGATGTACCTTCCTCCACCATCAAGCTATCACCAACTACAAGCTCCTCGCTTTTTATTTCTACAACCTCTCCATTTCTTATTACTTTGCAATGTGGTTGGGTAAAGTTTTTTAGTTTTTCCAACGCATTTCTACTTCTGCTATCTTGGTACAAAGAAATAGCCGAAACCA
>JAYSOC010000117.1:0-5305 GCA_043723285.1 Ferruginibacter sp.
AATATTTTTAATCAGGATATAACAGCTTTTGCAGCACCTAAAACTTATATCCGTTTCTTAACAAACAATAATGTGGCAGATGCAGATACGGTGTATATTGATAATGTAAAAGTGCAGTACATCAGTTATCCGATATGTTATATAACACAGTTAGCTGTGGCTACTGTTCCTGCATATCATCATACTACCACAATATTGCAGCACTCACTTACAGCTTCAAGCGCACAAACTTGTTTATCGCCATACGATTTCGGTATTGCTAAAAATCATTTAACCATTAGCGGTACATTATTTAGAGATGCAAATGGCCTTACCGATAACAAAGTAAACGGTACGCCAATGGGTACAGTTGCTGGCAATACGATGTATGCTTATTTAACAGATTCTACAGGCAAAGTGGTAAATAAAACTACCGTAAATGCAAGTACAGGAAACTATGTGTTTAGTGCTGCAGATGTAAATACAAATTATACACTACAGGTATCTGCAATGAGTGTAAACCCAGGTGATGCACCTCCGGTAGATGCAGGTTTATCTAGCATACCAGGCACTTGGACAAACACTGGTGATGCATTTGGAAAAAACAATTTAGCAGGGGCAGGAATTAAATCGGGAGCAGCGTCGGCTTCAATATTGGTGAGTACAGCAACAGCTAATGTGGACTCTGTGAATGTAGCTATAGAAACACTGCCAGATTCTGATAATAAAAATTTATACTATCCTTTTAACCAAGTAGGTGTTCAATACGCAATTACTGGTGGGCTTACAGGAAGTGATACAGAAGATGGAATATTAGGAGCTGGTAAAACATATAAAATTACCGAGTTGCCTATTGGAGCTGTTTTGTATTACAATAATATAGAAGTTTTATTAAATCAAGTTATTCCTTCATTTAACCCTGTTTTATTGGTTATAGACCCTGATGATCATACGAGTTTTGCTACCTTTAAATTTGCATCAAGAGATGCTGCAGGATTATATGACCCAACGCCAGCAATAGTAACAGTAAGCTGGGCATCTTTAGTGCCGCTTAAATTAATAAGCTTTAATGGTAGATTAAATGGAAGCGAAGTAGATTTGAACTGGGTAACAGAAAGCGAAATAAATACCAACCATTTTGATGTAGAACGCAGTGCAGAAGGTACTAATTTTACTAAAATAGGAACAGTAGTAGCAAAAGGTAATAGCAACACAGCGGCTAGTTATGATTTGATAGACTACTCGCCACTTAACGTTAATTACTATCGCTTAAAGATTGTAAACAATGATGGAAGTTTTGAATACAGTAGAATAGTTATAATACGCCTAGCAAACAATGCACAATTGGCTACAAAGGTTTCGCCAAATCCGTTTATAAACAAAGTAGATATTGCTTTAACGCTTACACACAATACAATGGTGGAGGTTAGAATTATGGATGTAACAGGTAAAGTGGTTTTCACTAAATTGGTAAAAGGATTAAAAGGCGCTAATATTTTTACTTTAAATGATTTAGAAAAATTACAATCTGCTATGTATATGTTGCACATTGTTACAGACGATACGCACTTAGTAGAAAAACTCATTAAAAAATAAATAAAATTAAAAGCCTTGCAAAAATTTGCAAGGCTTTTTTAATGGCGTTTCTTTTTCTTTTTATCGGTTGGAGGGGACACCAATGCTGTTAACTTAAGCAGAGATACTATTTAGGGAAGTCAAGCTTTTAAAGCTTGACTTCCCTTTGGCCAAAATAAAGACATAATTTTCTTATCCGTAAAGTGGGGACAGAAACTGATTAATTTAATCTGATGCATAATCTAATGCAAAATAAAAGCTGAATAAAGAGATACAGTATCCCGAAAATTCGGGACTACGCCTATGAAGTTGAGTATAGCTATGTTTTTGCTGGGTTAATAATATTGCTTAGTAAATTTACTAACCCACTCTTTAAATAAAATTCATTCGCTCAAAATTATTTCCCAAAATTATTTTATCATCCACACCTAACCATTTATTTAATACCGTTGCATAAACATTTCTAAAGTCGATTTTGTGTTTCAAGTCGCCATCATTAAGATCTGCTAAATCGGGCATATCATTTAATAACCCTTTTTGCTTTAAGCCGCCGCTTATAAAAAACATATTATTTGCTGTGCCATGGTCGGTTCCATTGCTCGCATTTTGAGAAACTCTGCGACCAAATTCTGAAAAAGTCATCATCAATACATCATCAAAACGGCCATTGTTTTTCATATCGGTTGTAAATGCTTTTATGGCATTGTTCAATTCATCGAACAATCTTTTTTGTTGGTTTTCTTGCCCTGCGTGTGTATCAAAACTTCCAAGCGAAACGTAATATACTTTTGTATTTATATCAGATAATATGAGCGATGAAATTGTTTTTAAATCTTTGCCTAAACTAGTTGTTGGATATGATTGCGATGTTGGATGTAACTTGCTTTGTTGAAAAATATAATCGGCACTGCTTAATGTTTCGCTCATTGTTTTATAGAGATAGTCCACCGTTTCTTCTGTTTTTATATGTGCTGCGTTTATGTCTTTAAAAAATTTTTCTTTACTGGTACTGTACAATCTGCGAGGGTCTTTAAATGCCAAACCTTTATTTTCAGTTCCTTTCAAAGCTAGGCTCAGCATGTCGTCTAGCTCGAGTGCTTGCGTAGGTTTGTCGCAGCCTTTGCATTGCGCATCTAAATATCTACCTATCCAACCTGTGTTTACATATTCATTGCTGGCACTTGCACTATGCCAAATATCCATACTTCGAAAATGTGACCTGTCGGGATTTGGATAACCCACACTGTTCATTATAGAAAGATTTCCATCATCATACAAATTTTTAAATGCTTCTAGAGATGGATGCAAACCAACTGCATCTGTTAGCCCCAAAGCTCTGTCTTTACTAATTCCTATCGTTTTTCTTTCTTTGTAATAAATATCGTTTGTAATTGGGATAACTGTATTGAGCCCATCATTGCCACCACTAAATTGTATTACAACAACTACTTTGTTACCTGCTGGTACATAGTTTGGTTTTTCAAATGCCTTTAAAAATTTTGGCATCATTAAAGATGCAGTGGCTAGCGAGCCTAATTGGAGAAATTCTTTTCGTTTGAATAACATGATTGAATATTTAAAGCCCCCTAAATCCCCCGAAGGGGGACTTGTGAACTCTGTGAATGTTTAAAGTTTTAAATTTTTACTAAGCTTTTGTCTTGTGTCTAATATCTATTATCTCATGTCTAACACAGCTGATACTCTGGCGTACTCATCACATTTACTATTACACTTTTTATAAAACTTTCTCTACTCTCGTTGTTTAAATATTTTGCAAGCAAGCCATCATTTATTCTTCCTTTTGTTTGCAATAATGTATCAATGATAGTTTGCGCTAATTGCGGCCTTGCAGTACTTTCAAAAATTTTATTTACGATAACCCAGTTGATTGTGGCACTTGCACCATTTTTACTAAACGCTGCATTTTTGCCGAGTCTAATTCTTTTTTCTTCTGTCATACCCATGTTAGTATCATCATCATCTTTTGGTCGAATGTCTATAGCATCTTTGGAGCTAATGGCTTGTGGAATTTGTAAACGAACCATTAATGTGCTGCTATCTATCCAGTTTTTTCCGCCTGCCCAGCCTGCTACATTTGGGGGGTAAAATAATATTTGCCCTAATACTTTTTGAAACAATAATTGCGCATCATCATTATCCATTTGCATGGGTAGAAATCTTCTAAGCCCAACCATTAATTCAATAGGTGATTTTATTTTTACACCCATATTTTTTGGTTCATAAAACCAATCGCTCATAAATATATCATCTAATAATTTTTGTATATCGTAATTATTTTTATAAAAACGGTTACTCAAATATTTTACTTTATCATCATCCACGTTTTCGTTTACAAAAAATTTATATACTTTTTTGCAAATGTAATTTGCTGTTTGAGTATTTTTCAAAAGTATATTTAGAATATCATCTCCATTAAAATTCCCTGTTTGCCTAAAGAAAGTTTTTTCTCCCTCATCGTGTGCTCTTTCTTTAAAAATAAATTGCCCTGTTTTATCAAAAGACCAACCGGTGAAAGCTCTTGCAGATTCTTTAATATCATTTTCTGAATAATTTCCTCTGCCAAGTGTAAAAAGTTCCATTACTTCTCTAGCAAAGTTTTCGTTGGGGTGTCCTTTTCTATTTTGCTGGTTATTTAAGAATTGAATCATAGCAGGCGACTTGCTAATAGTACGCAGCATATCGCCAAAATTTCCTAATGCATTTTCTTTTATGATATTGAGTAATTCTTGCGAAAAAAGGGCATTCTTACTTCTACATGCAAAATGGCCATGCCAAAAAAAACTCATTTTTTCTCTTAATTGCGCTTTGCTATTTATCATTTGATTTAGCCAAGCAATATTCATATTTTTTAAATCATCTTTATATTGTTGTGCCAATAGTTTTTTTGTAAGCGTATCCATTTCTGTAACTTTCATTGTACTTCCATCCTCATTCATATATGCTTTATCTGCAAACGGATTGCTGGCAATATTCATTTTTGTAGGCACATCATTAGAAGTAGTTTTTAAAGTATTCCATAATTCCTTTGGCGTAATATTATTTAACCCTGCAATATTTTCGGCCATTGCGCCAAAAGCCGCACGCCATAAAAGATGTTGGTTTTTTATTTTATTTGATAGCGGCATGATGATAATTTTTATATCTAAAAAATCTGACTAAGGCTTTTGCTAATTGTTTAAATCTAATCTGAAAAAGTTTTGCACAAAAAAACGCATAAAAAAAGCTGCCTTTGATTAAGACAGCTTTAGTTTTTTATTTTTATTTAGCTTCCTGCTTTTGCATAAAAACTAACATATGCCAATACATTTTCTTTTTCTACGGCTTCCAATTTTGCTTTAGGTGCCATCCAATCTATAATTTTTACCCATCTTGTTGCAGTATAATCTTCTGGGTCTTTAAGGTTGTGGCAGCGGCCACATTTTGCTTTATATGTTTCTTTGCCTACGGTTACTTCAGTTGTTTCTTTTTTTATAGTTGGTTCAATAGCTATAGGTTTTATTTCAACTATTGATGGCTTTACGTTGCCTGCTGCGGACGCTACTGTGGCTGTAGATATCGCTTCACTTGCTGCAGCTGTAGTTGAAGTGGCAGGTGTCATTTTTTTTGAACAACTGTATAATGCAATAGCTACAAAAAGTATAATAATTATTTTTTTCATTTTTAAATATTTAAAATGAAGTTATAGATTTTTTTTGTAATAAATTAATCTTAAAATTTGAGTTGCGAAATT
>JAYSOC010000118.1:0-2140 GCA_043723285.1 Ferruginibacter sp.
AGATTAATAGCTGCACACTTTGGCACATACGATTATACCGCATCTTGCGGCATTACTGCAAAATACCAAACCATGGCTCATCCTGTTTGCGACTTTGCACATCATATGACAAAAGTAGCACTAGGTGGTACTGGTATTTTTTTATCGGATGGCGCTACCAACGTAATGCCTATTGCACCACACCGTGGCGAAAACCTTACAGAAAAGCAATTGCAAGAAAATAAAAATGCTGTGCACAATGCTTGGCGTATAGGTTACAATCATACTATGCATTCTTTAATAAATGGCTTATACCAAGGTTGGGATCTTAACCCTGCACAAATACCGATGCGTTACGCAGCCACTTATCATTTCTTTTTGACCAGCATGGCCGATGCTACCAATCGCTTAAAAATATTTGTAGAAAGAGCTGCTATATCTACACTTACTGGAGATATATTTGATGATGCTGCTACAGGGCAAGGATTGTTAAACTTTTTTTTAAAGGCTTTAAATTGCGGGGCTATTACCGAAGCAGAAGCTACTGCTACAGGTTTAACCATAGATGAAATACGTAGCCGTAGTTTTTACAAAATATTGGAGGGCAGGAGGAAAAATAATTTGAATTTAAAATAAATATTTAATAACTTAAAACAGAATATCGCCATTTGAAAATATCAGTTGTATTTATTTCTTTTACAAGTGCTGAAATAAATGGGTTGAAATATAAAATTGAAAAAAAATATAAATGACACTGAATAGAAAAAGCCAGGCGAAGTTTTTATTTGAAAAGCGTGAATGGTTTTGAATATTCATTTGCGAAAATATATTTAGGACATTCTTAACTATATATTTGCTTTTTACAAGTTGTAATAAAAAAAGAATAATGAAAAAAAAATTATTGGGTTTATTTATTTTAGTTTCCTTTTTATCTTTAGCTATAAATGCTCAAACTATTAATGTAAGTAATATTACAACAACTGGGCGTTTTAATACTTGTGGTGTTGGGGCTCCAATTATTACTGCTACATATCTTTATGGTACTGGATCTACTGTAATTAATGGTTCTCTTGTTTGCATTGATCCTTCGGGAACATTATTTTCGGTTATAAATATTACAGTAAGTAATCTTAGATGGAACAAAACTCCAAATGTGAGCTGGATGCATGGATTATTTTTAAATAATACCACTGAGTCAGGCGTTGATTTACTTAATTATACAGTTTCTCCAGCGGGTTGGATTTATACGACAGGATGTTTCGGAGCTTGTAATCCTGGAAGTTCAAGTGCGGGGGGGCGGGTATTTATTTTGCAGGTATAGGTTCATCATGTTGTGTTAATGGTGGTTCAACGCCTAGTCCATGTGATAATTGGGGAGATAGCTCAATTTCTTGTACAACACCTTTTAGCTTTTCTGTTAATTTGATAATTTTAAATAGTAAAATATCTGCCGCTACTACTGTGAGATTTTTAGGTACTTCCGACGGCAATACAGGATGCTGGCAGATACCAGATACACAAATCAATACTTTTAGTTTTTCTCTTAGGGGTATTTCTTGTGCTCCAAACCCTTTTTTATGTAATCCAATTGGAACAGCAGTCTTAGCATCAGGGCTTGCAGGTCCATACCAATGGCAAAATAGTACAGATAGTGTCGTATTCAATAATATTACAAATAATGTAAATTATTCTGGTACAAATACCGCAAATCTCAGTTTAAGCAACATTACTTCTAATAGATATGGTGAGCAATTTCGTTGTATTGATAATGGCATAACTGGGCAAATCTTTACACTTAAGTTTAGAAATACATGGACTGGAGCTATTAATTCTGATTGGGGTACAGCGGGTAATTGGAGTTGTGGTACAGTACCAGATGATAATACAGATGTAGTGATAAATTCAGGAACAATTGTATTAAATATGAATACAACTATACGGAGTTTAATAATAAAACCTACCGCTACATTAACAGTAAATACAGGGTTTGTACTAACAATTGTTCACTAATCTTTTTATTTGTAAACTTTTACTCTGGTATAAACTCTAACAATTCACTTAGCTCCTTATCTGTAATATTTTCTTTTTCAGATTTATCGTAAATAGTAAGTAGGTAAACAGTTTTTTCTTGGATAACAAAATTTGTAATAATTCTTGCGCC
>JAYSOC010000119.1:0-2139 GCA_043723285.1 Ferruginibacter sp.
AAAACATTTTACAACAATGGCTTTTGTAAGTCTTATGGAAAATGGCGAAAGAGATTTTGTTTTTAATAGAGGTGCAGATGGGCAATTGAGCTACAATGATATTGCTGGAATAAATGTAGAAAATTTTAGTATTGTACATTTTGGAAGTGCAACAGGTTTTTTAAATGCACCTTTAAAAGAAGCGTATAAAAATTTATTGCATACAGCTCGGGCAAAAAATATTTTTGTAAGTTTCGATCCTAATTATAGGCATTTACTTTTTCCCAACGATACCGAAAACTTTATTGAACAGAGTTGGTACTTTTTACAAAATTGTAATTTCTTTAAATTGAGTGATGAAGAAGCTTTGTTGATTACAAAAACGACAAGGGTTGCAGATGCAGCAAAAATATTATTAGAAAAAACCACAGCAAATTTTTCCATAACTATTGGTGAAGAAGGCACTTTGTTTGGATACAAAAATGAGACTACTATTATACCTAGTATAAAAATATCCCCTATTGATACAACAGGCGCTGGCGATGCATTCGTCGGCGCTTTATTGTTTCAATTAAGTAAAAAAATGGATTATGAAATTGAAGGACTTTCACTGGAGCAATGGACAACTATTATTGCTAATGCTAATAAAGCAGGCGCTAGAACATGCGAATATCTTGGAGCCATGGAAGCCTTCAAACATTTAAATAAAGAAATTTTTAATTGAGATAAATAAGAATGGTTACAACCAATACAATATTTAATGAAGCAGATGTAATGGTTTCTATGCATGAGCAATTTGTTGAGCGACAAAACGCAGCCATGGCAGATATCAAAATGTTGTTTAATAAACTTTATGTAAATCATCCTGATTATGAAACATCGTTTGTAAAACTTTTAGAAATTATTAATGCTGCTTTTTTAAATAGAAATAAAATTTTAAAAAAACTAGATAATTCAAAAATTGCTAACCAAGATCAGCAATGGTTTTTGAGCAACAAGCTTTGTGGTATGAGTTTGTATGTAGATAGATTTTGTGGATCTATAAATAACTTACAAAGCAAACTAGATTATTTTGAAGATTTGGGTGTAAATTTTTTACATTTAATGCCAATTTTTGAAAGCCCGAAAAATGAGAGTGATGGCGGATATGCCGTGAGCAATTTTAGAAAAATTGATACCTGTTTTGGAACAATAGATGATATAAAAAGTTTACAACAAGCCATGCATAAAAAAGATATGTGTTTGATGTTGGATATTGTTTTGAACCATACGTCGCACAAGCACGAGTGGGCAATAAAGGCAAAAGCAGGCGAAAAAAAATACCAAGATTATTTTTATTTTTTTGATAATAGAGAAATACCTGATCAACTGGAGCAAACTATGCCAGAGGTTTTTCCTGAAAGTTCACCAGGCAACTTTACCTACATAAAGGAATTAGACAAATGGGTGATGACGGTTTTTCATCATTACCAATGGGATTTAAATTATAGAAACCCTGCTGTGTTTAATGAAATGTTGGATAATATTTTCTTTTGTGCCAACCTTGGTGTAGATGTTTTAAGAATAGATGCGCCAGCATTTTTATGGAAAAAAGTAGGTACGAATAGCCAAAATTTAGAAGAAGCACATGTTGTTATACAATTGGTAAAGCAATGCGTACAAGTGGCTACTCCTGGTATGGCATTATTAGCAGAAGCAATTGTTTCACCAACGGAAATAATGAAATATTTTGGAGAAAATGATTTTCTTGCTAGAGAAAGTGATTTTGCCTACAATGCAACACAGATGGCACTTCAGTGGGATGCATTGGCCACTGGGGATATTAGAATAATGCTCACTGCACAAAAGCATTTATTGAAAAAACCTTTTGGCACATCTTGGATTACGTATACACGTTGTCACGATGATATTGGACTTGGGTACGACGACTACATGATTGGAGAGGCTGGTTATAATCCTTACCAACATAGAACTTTTTTAAAAAATTATTATTCTGGAAGTTTTGCTGGCTCGCCAGCAAAAGGTGCATTGTTTTCTGTAAATGAAAAAACTGGAGATGCAAGAATTAGTGGTTCGCTAGCATCTTTGTGCGGCTTAGAAAATGCGATAGAATTAAATGATGCTAATGCAATTGAAATATCTATTGCTAAAATTATTTTG
>JAYSOC010000120.1:0-5288 GCA_043723285.1 Ferruginibacter sp.
AATATAGCCGATGCTGTAATAACTACCGATGCTAACTTTAATATAAATGGTTGGAATGCTTTTGCAGAAGAATTATATGGATTCAAATCGCAAGAAACAATAGGCAAAGGTATAAATGAATTTATTAGACTGGGCGATGAAGAAATGGGTACTTTTCTTAAAGTGGCAGAAAAAAGGCAGATATGGAAAGGCGAAATGCTGCATAAACACAAAGACGGCTCCTCAATAAATGTATTGGTAAGTGCATCTGCCATTACAGATAATAAAAATAAATTTATTGGTGCAATAGGTTTGGTGCATAATATAACCGATAGAACAAAAATGCAACAAGAGATAAAGTTGCGTTCAGAAAATCTTCAATTACAAGTAAAACAAAAATCAAGCGAACTTAATTTATTTTTTGAAAGAATACCGGATGCTTTTTTTGCATTAGATAACAATTGGAATTACGTTTTTTTAAATAAAACCGCCGAAAAACTTCATGGTAGAAATTCGGAATCTTTGCTTGGAAAGAATATTTGGGAAACACAGCCAGACCTTGTTGGGCATGCTTTTTACAATGCTTTGCACGAAGCAAAAGATACACAAAAAGATCAGCGAAATGAATTTTATTATGCCAATGAAGATAAATGGTTTGAAGATTTAATTTATCCAAGCCCAGAAGGAATTTCAATATATTATTACGAAATAACAAAGAAAAAGAAAGCAGACTTGGCATTAAAAACAGCTCATGCAAGGTTAAATTTTCATTTAAACAATACACCGCTCGGCATTATAGAATTTGATAGCGATTTAGCCATATTGCAATGGAGCAAAAAGGCAGAAGAAATATTTGAGTGGACAGCAGAGGAAGTTTATAATAATAAAGTAAATGTTTCGCAACTTATTAAAAAAGAAGACAGGGCTTCGTTTTATGAAAAATTGCAAGCCTTAAAAGGAGATAATAATACCGGCAATATTATTGCCAATAGAGGATTATCTAAAACTGGAAAAGAAATTTATTGCGAATGGTATAATTCATTTGTAAAAGATCAATATAATAATAGTGGGGTTGTGCTTTCTATGGTAAAAGATGTAACAACAAGTGAGGTTACTAAAATAGCACTTGCAAATGCCGAATTAAAATTTAGAAGCTTGGTTGAAAAATCTTTGGTAGGTGTGTATATTAGAAAGGATAATAAGATTTTATATGCTAACCCTCGCTTTGCGGAAATAATGGGATATAGTTTAGATGAAGTTTATAAAAATATAGACCCTCTAAATCAAGTTGCAGAAGAAGACAAGCAAAACATTATTGTACAAAGAAAAGATTTTAATGACAAAAAAATATCTACGCTTCATTACGAATTTAAAGGCTTAAAAAAAGATCGAACACATTTTTTTGGAGAAGTATTTGGCACATCGGCTAGATTAAATAGTGAAGATGTTATAATTGGAACAATGATTGACATAACAGATAGAAAAGAAGCAAGTGAAAAGATACGACTCTCTAAAGAGGCTTTAAAAAAATCTAATGAAAGATTTGAATTGGTTGCCAAAGCTACAAATGATGCCATTTGGGATTGGGATATAGAAACGGATGAACTTACTGGAAATGAATTTTTTTATAGCTTATTTAACGTACCCGCAAATACTAAATTAAATTTTGAAGGCTTTATAGAAAGAATACATGAAGATGATAAAGAGCGGCTTCCTATTAATTTTGCTAAAGCACTAAAAAACAAAGAGAGTTTACTTACAGAGCAATTTCGTTTTAAGTTGAATGATGGTAAATACAGGGTTTTAAACGATAAAGCATATATTTTATATAATAAAAATAACAAAGCATACCGGATGCTTGGAGCTATGCAAGATATTACGGAGATGAAAAAGGTTGAAGAGTCTTTGATAGCTTCCGAAAAAAAATATAGAATCTTATTTAATGATAATCCAATGCCAATGTGGATTCTTTCTTTACCTGAAAGAAAATTTATGGATGTAAACAATGCCACATTTATTAATTATGGATATACTAGAGAAGAGTTTTTAAAAATGGATATATCTTATTTGCACCCAGAAAAGAATTGGGTTTTTGATGATAAAGCACTCAATAAAACAATAGGCCATAAAAGATATGAAGGTGTTAATGACCACAAGAAAAAAGACGGGACAATCATTAAAGTAAACATTATTACACATAATGTGATTTATGAAGGAAAGCCAGCAATACTTGCATTGTCAAATGATATTACTGCAAAGGTTGAAGCCGAAGAAAAATTACAAAAATCGTTAGAGGCGTTTAGAGAACTTGCTTCTAATTTAGAAACCATAAGAGAAAGTGAACGAACACACATGGCTCGTGAAATTCATGACGAATTAGGGCAGCAACTTACTGGTTTAAAAATGGATATATCTTGGATTAATAAAAGAGTAAAATCTGATGATGTAGCAGTACAAGAAAAAATGAGAGATACCATACAGTTAATTGACAAAACTGTAATAACCGTAAGAAGAATTGCTACGGAACTTAGACCAAGTATTTTAGACGACCTTGGCTTGGTAGCGGCAATGGAATGGCAAAGCGATGAATTTGAAAAAAGATCTGAAATAAAATCGATTTTCACTACCAATATAAGCCACATAACCGTTAGTAATGAAATAGCTACAGGTATATTTAGGATTTTTCAAGAAAGCCTTACCAATGTATCCCGCCATTCTAAGGGTACAGAAGTTTTATCTTCTTTTAAGAAAGAAGGCAATATTATAACACTTACCATCGTTGATAACGGGATTGGATTTAATGAAACAGAAATAGCCCAAAAACGAACACTTGGATTATTGGGAATGAAGGAAAGAGTGTCATTAATACATGGGACGTATCAAATAACAGGAAACAATGGAAATGGGATGGGCGCTTCTGTAATAATTACAGTACCTTTATCTTAATTAAATTTATCATATAACAAAAACCAACATGATAAGGATTTTAGTAGCAGATGATCATATTGTAGTAAGGCGTGGCCTAAAAATGATTTTATTGGAAGGGTTTCCGGGAGCTCATATTGAAGAAGTAGGCGATGCCGAAGATTTGATTAAGCAAGTAATGAAAGCAGATTGGGATGTTGTAATAAGCGACCTTAGCATGCCAGGGCGCAGTGGTTTAGATGCTTTAATTCAGATAAAGCCAATGAGACCAAATTTACCAATCCTAATTTTAAGTATTCATCCCGAGGAGCAATATGCCATAAGAGTATTAAAAGCTGGCGCTTCTGGCTACTTAAGCAAAGATATGGCACCAGATGAATTGGTAAATGCAGTACAAAAAGTAATGCTAGGTAAAAAATATATTACTCCATCTATTGCCGAAAAATTAGCCTCGGTTTTTGATCAAGATCAAACAAAACTCCCCCACGAAACATTATCTGACAGAGAATTCGATGTTTTAAAAATGCTAGCTACCGGAAAGTCTGTTTCGGAAATTGCTGAAACTTTATTTTTGAGTGTTACAACCGTAAGTACGTACCGAGCACGTATAATTACGAAGATGAATTTAAAAAATAATGCAGAACTAACACTTTATTCAATCGAAAATAAGCTGATATAGAGCAAATTGCCTATAGAAATTTTACTACTAAAAATAGGTAATTATACTACAAGTTCATAATGATGTAAAATATATGTTTGTAATTAAACTAACTCATTCTGCTCCAAAATAAAAAAATAAAAGTACTCTTAGTTGATGATGCTTTACTGATTACCAATAGAATCTCTGAAATGATTAGAGAGATACCTTGTGTGTCAGATATTTTTATTGCACATGAAGGCGAAACTGCTTTAAAAAACCTAGCGGATATTGAACTCGATATGGTTTTATTGGATATACATCTACCTGATAAAAGTGGTATAGAAATACTAGAGCATATCGTAAACAATTACCCACATATAAAAATAATAATGGTTACCAACAAAGCTTCACAATATTATAGAGGGCTTTGTATGAATATCGGCGCACATTATTTTATAGATAAATCTAAGGAGTGTGAAATGATTCCATCTATCATTGAAACGTATTGCTAATCATTACTCATATATACGTTTTACAGCTGTTTTATATTTTTCAAAAATAACTTTTCTTTTCAATTTTAATGTAGGTGTAAGCTCCCCACTTTCTATTGTCCATTCATCAGGCAATAACTCAAACTTTTTTACTTGCTCTACGTGGTTAAAAAATTTATTGAAAGATTCTATCAATTCTTTATATAATCCACGTACTTTAGGATTATGTATTGCATCTTCATTTGTTGTAAAAGGAATATCTTGAGAGCGCATCCATTCTTTTACGTTTGGTATAGATGGTACTATTAATGCACTTACAAATTTTTCTTCTGCGCCTATTATCATTATCTGTTCTACAAAAGGAGATTCCTTCATTTTGTTTTCGATAGGCTGAGGCGCCACATATTTACCCCCGCTCGTTTTAAACAATTCTTTTTTTCTGTCTGTTATTTTTAAAAATTTTCCATCTTCAAAAACACCAATATCGCCTGTATGCAACCAGCCATCAATAACTGTTTCGGCTGTTAATTGTGGTTGTTTATAATAACCCATCATTACACTTGGGCCTTTTACACATATTTCTCCATCTTCCATTAGTTTTACTTGTTGCCCTTGCAATACTATACCAACAGTTCCAAATTTTGTACCACCCTTTGATCTACAATTAATACTAATTATAGGGCTATTTTCTGTAGGGCCATAGCCTTCATAAATTGGAATTTGCGCAGCATTAAAAATGCGAATTAATTTTACTTGACAAGCTGCACCTCCAGTAATAATGCAACCTATATTATTTCCTAAAGCCTCTCGCCATTTGTTAAATATTAGTTTATTTGCAAGAGATAATTGTATTTTGTAACTTATACCAGTGCTTTTTATATTGTCGTATTTTTCGGCTAAATCTACTGCCCAATAAAATAATTTCTTTTTGATACCACTAAGTTCTGCACCTTTTGCCATAATTTTTTCATACACTTTTTCTAATAACCTTGGTACTGTACAAAAAATGGTAGGTTTTATTTCTTTTAAATTTTCGCCAATTGACTCCATACTTTCTGCAAAATAAATGGAAAACCCACTACTAATAAATATGTAAGATGCTATGCGTTCGTAAATATGGTTTAATGGCAAAAAACTTAACGATCTACCATTAATATCATCTGAAAAAGGGAAACTTTTTTTACCATTTAAAACATTGCTAACTAAATTTTTATGGCTTAACATTACCCCTTTTGGTGTACCAGTAGTACCGG
>JAYSOC010000121.1:0-5284 GCA_043723285.1 Ferruginibacter sp.
CTGTGCAGATTGTCTGCCTTGCAAAGAGGATGTAGTAATAAAATCGAGTTGCTTTGAGAATGATGTTGTGGAGATAGGTGTAAATAATTTTGTGAATGACATAAACGATTTGCATTGTTTTCAAATAATAAATTGTGGCGATAACAGGGTAAAAGAAAATCATAATAATAAGGTTGAAAAGAAAATTGCATTAAAGAATGAACCTATTTTAGATAAAGAAAATATTGTTGTTCTTAAAAAAGAAAATGCTGTTTTAAAACCGTTGGCAACCGAAAAAGTTGTAAATGAAAAACCATCGGTTGGCATTACAACTATACCACTGCCCGCTTTTGTTAATAGCCGCATGGCTGCGTACAAAAAAGCGGTGGAACAAATAAAAAATGCCGTGCAAAATAATATTATTGCAGTAAAGGCAGATCGGTTTTTAAAAACGCCAACTCCAACTGAAGCACAGATTGATGCTATTGTTACTGAAATTATTCTAACCAAAAAACCTACAGATAATAACGGACTTGCCATAAATAAAAGTAAGAAGTATATTTTGCTAGAAAATATTATTTGCTATTGTATAGACAAAGCATTTTTTGCAGGCACCGGTACAACACAAATAAAATTACTTACAAAAATATTTAAGAAAATAGAAGACGCTGGTTTTGATATGAGTACCATTTTTGAATATTGGAATGGCAAAGAAGTAAAAAAATATTTACACGAAGTGAATATTGGTGAAATTAAAAAAATAATAACCGGAATAGGAAGAAAATAATATGCAACACGTTATAAAAAAACAGGTAATTGAATTGCTGATAGATAAAAATCTTGACTCCTTTCAAATTCAGCAGCAGGCGAGTAATCATTACCTGCAACAAATTGTGCCATTGCTGCAAATAGAATTTGATGCCTTATCAAATGAAGATGAAATATTGTTGATAGATAAACTGGAAATTGATATTGGAACAATTGTGGCAGACGAAATAAGCAATGTAAAAATTGATAATGCATTTATAAAAAAAGTAGTACAGCAAACGACAGAGCATATAAAGAAAGAAAAGTTTGGAGGCGATTCTAATACTATAAAAACCAAGCCTGCCAATAGTTATAGCCAATGGTTTTATTATATGCTAAATGGGCATTTACCATGGAATGTATTGCTGCCAGATGAAAAATGGTTCACAGCAGTGCTTCAGCAATTGGCAACAAATTTTAATAGTGTAGAGGCTTTGCGAAAAGAAATACTTGCCAATAAATCATTTGCAAAACGAATTGTGCAGGAGCATACAACTATATTTTTATCGCAACTCATAAGTGTCATAACTTCAAAAAAGCAGGATGTTTTGCAAGAAGCAGTAAATGAAATGTGCTTGGTAGTGCTAAACCCGAATGCAGCAGATACATTAAAAAAACGCACTGAAAATATATTATGGCAAAACATATTATTTACAACTGCCAGAGGAGAAGTAAAAACCACTTTAGATATAGGCAAAGAAGTGCTTAAAAATTACATTGCCAATAATCAATTTAAAACAGATGTGGAAAGTATAAAGAATATGGACGATTTAAAATTACTTAAACCCATTATACAGCAACTACAGCAAGAAAATATGGTTGTGCAAAAAAACGCAAAAGATAAAAACAGTTTAGCGGTTGAAGAAATAAGCCTTGCCAAAAATAAAAATGTGCAAATAGATGAGGAAGGAATTTTTACTGCACTTGCAGGGTTGATTTTGTTGCATCCTTTTTTGTCTTCCCTTTTTGCAAGATCAAATTTATTACAGAATAAGCAATTTATAAATGAACTAGCTCATGCGAAAGCTGTTTTTATTTTATATTATTTAGCCACTGGTAATACTATTGCAGCCGAATATGAATTGGTAATACCAAAAATACTTTGTGGCTTTACTGTAGAAAATATAATTACAAAAACCATTGCTTTATCAGAAACAGAAACGAAAGAAGCGGATGAATTGCTGAAAGCGGTTATTGCACAATGGAGTATTTTAAAAAACACATCGCCTGCGGGTTTACAAGAAAGTTTTTTACAGCGAAACGGAAAAGTATTCACCAAAAACAATGACATAATTATACAGGTAGAAAAAAGTTCGATAGATATGTTATTGGATCATTTGCCTTGGGGTTTAAATATTATTAAAATGCCTTGGGTAAAACAAGTAATTAGGGTGGAATGGAGGTAAAATTATGTAACTTTAACTATTGAATTATAATAAAAAGTTGGCTTCTTTAATTTGTTTTTAAAACTAAAACAATGAAAACAACAAGTTCAAAAAATACTAAAAACGAATCAACATCTTCCAAACCTTTTTTTAATAAAGGTGGGGACAATTCATTTTTTTCAAAAGAGAGTACAACTGATAATTCTTTTTTCAATGCCTCAAACATTCAGGCAAGTATGACTGTGGGGCAACCAGATGATCCATTTGAGCAAGAAGCAGAAAAAGTGAGCCGCCAAGTGGTAGATGGATTTGACCAAGCCAATAGCATACAACGAAAATTTTCTAATCTTGGGTTGCAGCAATTTACCATACAACCTTCTACTATTGGCAACCAAATAAGCAAAAAATTACAGAAAACAATTTCTCGCACACCGTTATTTGTACAAGCTAAATGTGATGGTTGTGAAGAGGAAGAAAAGATGCAACAAAAATCTGACAGTATACAATTTGCTGGAGATGGTGCAACAGTTTCTCCAAATATTGAGAGCCAGATACAAAGTATGAAAGGCGGCGGACAAGGTATGGACAGCGATACAAAAACTACTATGGAAAGTAGCTTTGGTGCCGATTTTAGTGGCGTAAGAGTGCATACCAATAGCCAAGCAGTGCAAATGAGCCAAGGTTTAAATGCCCATGCATTTACTGTGGGCAACGATATATTTTTTAATGAGGGACGCTACCAACCACACACAAAACAGGGCGCAGGATTGTTGGCGCACGAGTTAACGCATACGGTGCAACAAGGAGCTTCGTTACAAAACAAAAGGATAAATACTTCTTCATTAATCAATTCTCTTTCCGCACATTCGGCAGCACATCTTTCTGCCATTAGCGGTAGCGATGCACTAGGGTTAAGTAAAAAAGAAATGGCGCAATTAGAAAAATTGCCTGAAGAAGAAATGTTAAAAATGCAACAGATGCAAATGTTGCAAACAAAAGGTGTAGATGAAGTGCAGAAGAAAGATAGTTCTTTAAAGTTGAGGAGATGTACGCCAAGTGGAAGAGTAGCTCCTGTAGCTACACCTGTCTTAAGAAAAACTACAGTTGCAGGACCTACATCTAGCAATTGTGGCGGAGCAAACTGGGGTGTACAATGGTCAATTGATAATGCAACAACTGCAACTGATGGCTGGATTGTTCAAAATGTAAATGTTGCTATCAATGCAAAGGATTGTACTAATGTAAGTGTAGATGCAAAGGCAAAAACGGGAGGAGGATTTGATCCATCGTGGTTTCCCTTTTGGGAAGCTTGGCAAGTTAGGGGAGGAAATGTTTTTGTTGGTGGCAGTACATCTGCGCATAGCGCTGATACTTATAATTTACCTCCAATTGGGGATAATACAAAAGGTACTTCTCAAGTAACGGCAAAGGCAGAATTCTTCCCTGGCGCTACTTTACCAACTGGTTTTACTCCAAGAAATTCTCCACCTGCTATGTCTTTACCTTACACTCAAACAAATCCATCGTTGACAGGTGGTACGGGAGCACTTGATCATAATATGACTGCAACTTGGGATTGTTGCCAACCTAACAAAACTACAACTGTTACAACAGTTTAATTTTAATAACATGAAAGTATTGTTTATCATAAGTGTGCTGATTTTTGAAATCTTAACTATTTCAAGTTGTGTAAATTTTAAAAATAATTCTATGGATAATAATATGAAAATTATATCTGATCCCAATTCCTCTCAATATTTATTATTGAAGTCAGTTTCAAACTTAAAATCTATAAAAGAGAAGCCTGTATTTTGGACATCTATTGCAAATAGCGAGAAATACAGAGCAGAGCATCGCCGAGTTGCAGTTTTTATGTTATTTAAAAGACATATTAAATCTAAAATTTCCTTAATGAAACTTGGAGAAATATTGGATAACCCTACTTGGCTTAAATATGAAAATATAAATACTATAAATACTATAATAGGCGAAATGCCAATAAAGTTCAATCTAAACGATAATTTGATATCAATATACGTTTTCCCTGAATTACCCAAAGATTCATATAATCACTGGGCAATTTATTTAAGAGTTGAAGGAAAAATGAAACCCGAAGATTTTTATGAAATTATAAAAAATGGTGGTATAAATGGAAACACAGAATTAAAAGAAAGGAAATTATTAGAGTTTGGTCTATCACCGGATAGCCCTGAAGAAGATCACTAATTTAATTAATAAAAATGCACCCACCACTCACTATAAAAATATTTAAACGCTCCATCAGTTCTTTCCATTTTTTTGGAACGTTGGGTTATTTTTTTGGATTGGTTTTGGGAATATGTCTTGCTTATTTTACCAGCCTTACTATTTGGCCGGTTTTAGTTTGCGGCATAACAGGCGCAGGAGTTTTGTTTGGGTTAACATTTCTCTATAAAAAAATTACAGGCAGAGAAGACCTTGTTTATTATCAGCATGAAATTACTATACTTTTATCCTGCATCATTATTTTGTATATTTTAAATCTTCCTGTTTTAAAATATTTAGATATTACTTTAATGGGCATTGGTATATTTCTGGTATTCGGACGTATTGGTTGCTTTTCTGTAGGCTGTTGCCATGGTAAGCCAGGTAAAATTGGAGTTAAATATTCCGCTGCTCATGTTGCTGAAGGATTTAATTCTGCATTTGCAGGCATACCCATTTTTCCTATCCAGCTTATAGAATCTTTTTGTGTTTTAATAACAGTAATTATTTCTTCTTACACAATATTAAAAGGGTTTTCACCAGGCACAGCATTGCTAATTTATACAGTTATTTATGGGGCAGTGCGTTTTATACTAGAGTATTTTAGAGGTGATGCTGAACGCCCATATCTGGTTGGTTTTTCCGAAGCCCAATGGACAACTTTTGCAATATTTACCATAAGTATTATTTTAAGTTTAAATGATGTATTGCCAAAATATTGGTGGCATTTATGGTCGTTACCTGCGTTAGTATTGTTAATGATTGCAACTGCTGTTAAAAGAAATTTTTCTATTAATCCAACACATAAAATATTACACCCGAAACATGTTTTGGAAATAGCAAATTGCATAGAAGCCTTACAAAAAAAA
>JAYSOC010000122.1:0-5283 GCA_043723285.1 Ferruginibacter sp.
TGGCCATTTAACCATTGGTGGCAACAACCCTGTGCGTATTCAAACCATGACCACCACAGATACCATGGACACTAAAGCCACAGTAGAGCAGACCATTCGTTGCATACAAGCGGGTGCAGAACTTGTGCGCATAACGGCGCCATCAAAAAACGAAGCAGAAAATTTACAAAAAATAAAAGATGAATTGCATAAGCTTGGATATTTTACGCCGCTTGTAGCTGATATACATTTTACACCAAACGCTGCGGAGATAGCTGCAAAAATTGTAGAAAAGGTAAGGGTGAATCCAGGCAATTATGTGGACAAGAAAAAGTTTGAACAAATAGAATATTCCGATGAAGAATATGCAGAAGAAATAGACAGAATAAAAGAAAGATTTACACCATTGGTTTTAATTTGTAAAGCTTATAGCACTGCTATGCGCATTGGTACAAACCATGGGAGCCTTAGTGATAGAATTATGAGTCGCTATGGAGATACTGCCATTGGCATGGTAGAAAGTGCTATGGAATTTCTTCGTATTGCAAGAAGCGAAGATTTTCACAATATTATTTTAAGCATGAAGAGCAGCAACCCGCTGGTGATGGTACAAGCATACAGACTACTCATTACACATATGCAAGAAGAGTTTGGCGAATGTTATCCATTGCACTTGGGCGTAACAGAAGCTGGAGATGGTGAGGATGGAAGAATAAAATCGGCCATTGGTATTGGAAGTTTGATGGAAGATGGTATTGGAGATACGATACGAGTTAGTTTAACTGAAGATCCTGAGTTTGAGATTCCAGTTTGTAAGGATTTGGTGGAAAGATATCAGACATTAGATGTTAGACATGAGACACAAGAGAACTTAAAGGAAGGTTTTTCCAATTCTGATAAAAATGATTTAGAAAAGATAAACGAAATTCAAATTGAACAAAACTTTGAACTTTCAACTTTAAATCCTCCTATCGGCGGACAAGCTGATCAACTTTCTTATTCACCTTTTGAATATAAAAGAAGAACAACAACAGCAGTAAATAATATTGGTGGAAAACATGTGCCCATTGTAATAGCAGATTTTATGTTGGCTAAGACCATTACTGCTGCTGACTTATACGTAATTGGTTATAGATATGATGCTGCAACAGATAAGTGGAATATTGGTGATGTAGCGGCAGATTATATTTATGCAGCAGATAAAATTATCGATTTTGCATTGCCAGGTACATTGAGTTTTATTTGTAATTATAAAATTTGGAATAACGCAGTTACGGATGAAAGAAAATGTTTTCCGTTGTTTACACCGTACGAATTTTTAGCTGCAGAAAAAAAACATGCGTCTTTAAATTTTATTTCTTTTTGTGTGGATGATGATAATGGAGCATTGATAAAAACATTGAAAGAAGAAAAAACAGCAGTGCTTTGTATTTACTCTGGCAAGAAAAATGCAATGCAGCAAATGCGGATGTTTGTAAATGGATTGATGCAACAAAATATTACTTGCCCTATTGTTATAGCAATTGAAAGTATGCAAACAAATATTGATGCGCAATTAATAGAATTTAGTGCAACAGCTGGTGGTTTATTATTAGATGGAATGGGTGATGGCATTTGGTTAATGAACGACCCAATAAATATGGTAAATGATAAAGTAAGTGGCAGAACTTATTTAGTGACCTCAAATAATCATCAGTTTTTAAACAATACTTCTTTTTCTATTTTGCAAGCGGTGCGTACTCGTATTTCTAAAACGGAATATATAAGTTGCCCAAGTTGTGGTCGTACATTATTTGACTTACAAGAAACTACTTCTAAAATACGCAATGTAACCAACCATTTGAAAGGATTAAAAATAGCGATAATGGGATGTATTGTAAATGGACCTGGCGAAATGGCCGATGCAGATTTTGGTTATGTGGGAAGCGGGGTAGGAAAAATAACATTGTACAGAGGAAAAGAAGTGGTAAAGAAAAATATTAATAGCGAAATTGCCGTAGGTGAATTGATAAACTTGTTGAAGGAAAGTGGGGTGTGGATAGAGGCTGAGAAGTAAGATTAGAGATATAAGATTTAAGATTGTTTTAGTAACAAGGTTTATAAGTTATTGGGCGGCCTTGGGTTTGGCAAAAAAAAGAACTTTGCTATATTGGTGACTTGTTGAGTAAAGATATACTGATGAAGGGCTGCGGGATAGAAGTGAAAACCGAAGCGCAGCGAAGGTTGTAACGGATAGCCCGAACAAAAGTTAAATAGAGGGTTGCTGCCGAAAGCCCCAAATCTTTCTCGCTATTCTCTCCCCAAAAAATAATTTGCAAATAAATGCTTAAAGAATTTTTTATTAATTAAGAAACAATGAAATTTGCAAAAAATATTTCTCCTTTCCTAGAAAAATCATCATTTATACCATTCTCAATTTTAAAATCAAATGTCTGTCTTTAATCAGAGTAGAAAAAATGTGGTGATGCTGGTATTTGTTGCCATGTTTCTTATCATCATAGCTCAGTTGGCGCATTTGCAACTTTTTTCTTCATCGCTACGTACACAGGCAGATGCGCAAGGCACTTTTAGAAAAGTAATTTATCCTGAGAGGGGAATTGTTTTTGACAGACATAAAAATGCTATTCTTCAAAATACTACTTCATACGATTTAATGCTTACACCTAATAAACTAAAGGGTATTGATACTTTTGGCATTTGTAGAATATTAGGAATAGACACGGCACAGTTTAATAAAAAAGTGGTGGAGCTTATTATAAAAAATGGGCGTACTCGTACATCGGTTTTTGAAGCGTTGTTGAGTGAAGATAAGATGGCGATGCTCAATGAAAGCCTTTATTTATTTGCGCCAGCATTTTTTTTACAAGAACGCAGTATGCGTACATACCCATACGATGCCGCTGCAAATGTGCTTGGCTACACCTCTGAAGTAGATACTACTTTTATAAGAAAACATAAAGAAGAAGGTTACGCACCTGGCGACTATGCAGGATTAACAGGTATTGAAAGAAGTTATGAAAAAGTATTGATGGGGCAGCGTGGTATTGAATATTGGAAGCGTGATAATAAAAATAGGCTTACCGAAAAATTAGAAAACGGAAAGTATGACACCGTACCAGTAGCAGGGCAAAATTTACATACATCTTTGGATATTGAATTGCAAGAGCTAGGCGAAAAATTGATGCAAAATAAATTGGGATCGATTGTTGCAATTGACCCTAAGACTGGTGGTATTCTTGCCATGGTGAGTGCACCAACTTATCAACCAAAATATTTAACTGGCCCTGAAAGAAGAAAACATTTTTCGGAATTATATTTAAACCCTGCATTACCATTATTGAATAGAACAGTAAATGCAGAGTACTCACCAGGGTCAACTTTTAAAACGCTACAAGCCTTGGTAGGTTTGCATGAGGGTGTAATTACTGAAAATTTTACTGTGAGTTGTGGCGGAGCTTTTTATGGCTGTGGGAGTGGCAGACCTATGAAATGTTTAGATTACGGAACGTTTAATTTACGTAATGCCATAACCGTTTCCGACAATACTTATTTTGCCACGGTAATGCAAAGAGTAATAAATAATCCAAAATACGATAATGCAGATAGTACGTTAAATATTGATAGCAGCCTTGCAAGTTGGGATAGATACATGTATGCATTTGGGCTAGGGCATAAACTTGGAGTTGATGTGCCAACTGAACGCAGAGGCAATATTCCTACGCCAGCATATTTCAATAAAATTTATGGGTCACATAAATGGAATTACTGCAGCTTCAGATCTGTAAGTATTGGGCAAGGAGAAGTAACTGCAACACCATTACAAGTGGCAAACGAAATGGCTTACATTGCCAACAAAGGCTGGTACATTACGCCACATGTGGTGGACTCTATAGATGGTGGTGATAAATATGAAGTATTAAAACAATACAGAGAAAAACATCAACCTATAGATATACCTGATAGTATTTTTGAAGTGGTGCACGATGGTATGCAAGGAGTATTGGAAAGAGGAACTGGAGGAAATGCAAGAGTGAAAGGAATAAATATTTGTGGAAAAACTGGAACAGTTGAAAATTATTTTAGAGGAAAGAAACAAGAGAACCACTCATTTTTTTGCGCATTTGCACCAAGAGAAAATCCGAAAATTGCCATAATGTGTGTGGTAGAAAATAGTGGCAGATTTGGTGGAACTTACGCTGCGCCTATTGTTGGGCTTATGATAGAAAAATATTTGAACGACTCTATAACAGATAAAGGAAGAAAAGCAAAAATTGAAAGCTTATCAAAATTGAGTTTAATACCCAAGAAAATATTTGTAGAGCTGCGTAGGCAAGATTCTATAAATCACTCTGGAGATTCTGCTTACCTTATTGCTAGAGGATTTATAAAAATAATAAAAGACACTACAGGTATAGATGATGCAGGTGAAGAAGCTGATGCTATAAGTAAATTGATAAAAGAAAAACAAGACAAAGAAAAGAAAGATAAAGAGAAGGAAAAAGAAAAAAAGAAAACAGTAGAAAAGCCATCTGCTATTTTACCAGACGATAAAAAGAAGCCAGAAATAAAAGATACTGTCACCAAAAAAGACGACGAAGAGATTCATTAATATGTACCAAAAAAATTCATCTATTGTAAAAGGAAATGATAAAGTAATGCTATTGCTTTATGCCACTATTATTTTAATTGGTTTGGTTTGTATTTATTCTGTAGAGTATAAAAGCACCGATAATTTTACGCAAACACTTATTGGTTTCAAAAAAAATTATAGCAAACAGTTTTTCTTTTTTTTGGCTTGTTGTGTAATCGGTATTTTTATTTTATTGTTCGATAGTAAATTATTTACAGCATCGGCAAATCTTAGTTACCTAATTGGTATTGTATTAATACTAGCCACTTTTGTAGTAGGCAAAGAAATAAAAGGCTCTAAGAGTTGGATTCCACTTGGCTTCATGAACCTGCAACCAGTGGAGCTTTGTAAAATATTTACTGCATTGGCGCTATCAAAATTTTTATCGATGCAAGAAACAGATTTTAATAAACCCCGCTCACAAGCTATTGCAGCAGCTATAGCATTTACGCCTGCTGCTTTATCTATATTACAAGGCGAAACAGGTTTAGCATTAGTATATTTTGCATTTTTAATACCAATGTATAGAGAAGGATTACCGCCGGGTTATTTAATTGCTGGTTTTTCTATTGGTGCATTGTTGGTTCTTTCATTATTGTTTAGTACAACAACATTGCTCATCAGTTTTACCATTTTAGCAGCATTACTTATTTGGATTAATAGAAAACAATTTA
>JAYSOC010000123.1:0-13805 GCA_043723285.1 Ferruginibacter sp.
AAAAACGCCTTCCCGACTTCTCGGCAAATAACCTTTTTGCGAAACAAACCAAAAACGAAGTTTTTCCTTGGTGCCTTAGAGCCTTCGTGGCAAACACATTTTTGCGAAGCAAAACAAAACCCCGCCTTGCATTTCTCCAAAAACGCCTTTTCGGCTTCTCGGCAATTACCTTTTTGCGAAACAAAAAAATAAAAAACGAAGTTTTTCCTTGGTGCCTTTGAGACTTTGTGGCAAACACATTTTTGCGAAGCAAAACAAAACCCCGCCTTTCCTTTTCAAAAAACGCCTTCACGTCCTGCCTTTGCCGGCAGACAGGTCCTCGGCAAAAAAATAAAAAAATTATTTCCTCACTGCAAATAAATTTATAAATTAACAAACTTAAATTGCACCAAAATAAAACCTCACATATGTTAAGCGAAATAGAAGTAACAGGTAAAAAAGATACACGAAGCGGTTTTGGAGATGGTATTTTAGAAGCGGCAACAGCAAACGAAAATATCGTTGCCCTCACAGCCGACCTTGCAGGCTCATTAAAACTTGGTGGTTTTATAAAAGCTTTTCCCGAAAGATTTATACAATGCGGTATTGCAGAAGCAAACATGATTGGTATTGCAGCAGGTTTAACCATTGGTGGCAAAATACCTTATACAACTACTTTTGCCAATTTTAGTACAGGTCGTGTATATGATCAAATAAGACAAAGTGTAGCTTACAGTGGTAAAAATGTAAAAATTTGTGCTTCGCATGCAGGGCTTACATTGGGTGAAGATGGCGCTACTCACCAAATATTAGAAGATATAGGCATGATGAAAATGCTACCTGGCATGACAGTGATTGTACCGTGCGATTATAACCAAACAAAAGCGGCTACAAAAGCCATTGCCAATTACGAAGGACCAGTTTATTTACGTTTTGGCCGACCAGTATGGCCAATTTTTACCAAAGAAGAAGATTTTGTAATAGGCAAAGCGCAAATATTAAATGAAGGAAAAGATGTTTCTATTTTTGCTTGTGGTCATTTGGTATGGTTGGCTGTAGAAGCTGCAAAAATTTTAGAAGCAAAAGGAATAACTGTAGATTTAATAAATATACACACCATAAAACCTTTGGATGCTGAAGCTGTTTTAGCATCAATTAAAAAAACCAAATGTGCGGTAACTGCCGAAGAGCATAATATTATTGGTGGTTTGGGCGATAGTATTGCACAAGTAGCAGCCAAAGATTTTCCTATTCCCATCGAATACGTTGGTACAAAAGATACATTTGGCGAAAGTGGCAAACCCGAAGAGTTATTAGTAAAATATGGTTTAGATGCCAATCATATTGTAGCGGCAGCAGAAAAAGCCATCAGTAGAAAATAGTTAGATAAAAATATTTTTTAAGCACTTCATAAGCCAATGAGGTGCTTTTTTTATGCTTTATAAAAAAAATGCCTTCATAAGAAACCTTTTTTAATATTAAATCGTCTTACTAAAAACAGTATAAATTTCAATACAATATATTAACCCCTGTGTGGCAATTGATGGACATTATTAAATTATAAGTAAGTGCAATTTAATTTACAATAATTTTTTATTGTTCAATAGAAAACAGCCGAGCTTCAACTCGGCTGTTTTTATAAAAGAACCTAACTTATAATTTTTTGTAAAGGCGCTTAAAGAAACATTACAAATATTTTTAAAAAAATATATTAAAAAAGAAACCTTTTGTAACCTTTATAAGTCTTATAGATAATCGCTTTAAAAATGACATATCGTATTAAATTCCTATACCCCCCTGTGAATAGCACCATTTAGAGATGTACCAAATCTGCTTTTCAAAAATGGTGAATTTATTCGAACAAATAAGGTCAGGCTTTTAGCTTGGCCTTTTTGTTTTTTATCTAAATCAAAATTATTTTGTTAAAGTTTTCTAAATAGCGGCATCAAAGAAAACGCTTATAAAAAAAGGCTCGTCTTTACAGCAATCCCCCCGTTGTTAATATCATTGGATATTGCCAAAGTTATAGTACACAGAATCTACTTGTAGCTAGAAGCAACTTTCAAATACAAGCAGTCAAGCCCCTAGCTTGGCTGTTTTGTTTTTTTATTAAGCCACGAATGCATAAATAAAAATATTTAAAAATGTACTTGCATTTTTTGGCTTAAGATCATCGTACCCATTCCACTTCACCAACTTCAAACTTTCGTTCCATCACATCTTCTGTTAGCAATTGTCCATATTCATTTACTGCAATTACTTTTGTGGCAAAAACTGCATTATCTTTTTTAAAATGTACATTTTCATTTTTTTTATACAAATGATTATTCAAATCATCTATATAAAATTTTAAATGATCCGCTTCCATATTTTCCAATTTATTAAGCAATACTTCTTGTATTTTTTGAGCAAATAAAATAGGATCATGTTCGCTATCGGTAATAATTTTTAAAGAAGTAGCATTACCAATATTTTCATCAAATATGGTTTGGTTTATATTTATACCAATGCCTACAATTGCCCATTGCCAAGCTTTTCCTTTAAATACGTTCTCAATTAAAACTCCTCCTGCCTTTCTGTCATTGTAATAAATATCGTTTGGCCATTTTATTTTTGTTTGCTCCCCAGCAATTTCAGCAAAGCATTTTCTACATATACTGGCTACCAAAGCACTCAAATAAAATGGTTTTACACTAAAAATGATATTGGGCTGTAATGCAATACTCATCATTACATTTTCGCCTGCGTTGCTTTTCCATACTTTTCCACGTTGTCCTTTGCCAGCAAATTGCTCTTTTGCATACCAAGCCTGTCCATTTTTCGCCATTCCTGCATGTATTTGTTGCATGGCATAGTTGTTGGTACTTTCTACGCTATCTAAAATGCTAAATAATTCATTTTGCTGCATGATAATTACTTGTAGGTAAAAAAGAATTTGTAATTTTGATAATATCCGCAAGCTACTATTTTTAGTGCTGCGTTGCATGGCAAATTCCATGTAATCATTTAAATAAAAAAAAGAAATTTGACCAACAAGTTAAGTGTATTGGAAACACGCAAAAAAAGTACCGAAGCTAGGCTTACCAAAAGCAGCAAAATCATTAAAACAATTATTGAAACCATTCACGAAAAAAAAGGCGAAAATGTTATTAGTCTAGATCTTCGTAAAATACCAGAAGCCGTAGCTGACTTTTTTATCGTATGTGAAGCCAACAACCCTACTTTGCTTAAAGCAATAGCAGATGATATAGAACATGAGGTAAAAGAAAAATGTGGCGAGGCAGCTTACAAGCACGAAGGCAGGCAAGCACAACAGTGGATATTGATAGATTATGTAAATGTAGTAGTACACATTATGCTACCAGATACAAGAAAATTTTATCAGTTAGAAGAAATGTGGAGCGATGCGGTATCCACCGAACATAAAGAAAAATAATTTAATTTTATAAAGAGCATTAAGAGCGAAAAAGAACAAATGGCACAACAAAATAATACCCCACCAAGTGGCAAACCAAATTTAAATCCTAATAATATTCCTGGCTTAAGCGGCGACCCTAAGAAGAAAAATAAATTTAATATTTATTGGGTTTGGGGAATAGTATTGATAGCACTAATAGCTTATAACCTAAGCAATACCGTAACCAAAGCTGGTATAGAAGTAAATCAAGCTTACCTCTACGATATTTTAAAAGCTGGCGATATTGCGCAAGATTTAAAAGTAGATAATAAAAAAACTGGGCTTGTACTTATACGAAATAGCGATATAGTTCGTGCATATTTAAACAAAGCCAACATATCAAAAAGAGATTCTTTTTATAAATCTATAATGACGCCCGAAGATTTTCTAAGACTTCAAAAAAGTCCAACGCCTCAAGTTTATTTTAATATTCCAACTGAGGAAGTTTTTACTAAACAATTATTAGATTTTTATAAAGAAAACCCTAACGTAACACAAATTTTTTTACAATACGATAAAGAAGGAGAAGCTTTTGGAGAATTGGTAAGAACGCTTTTACCCATTTTATTGTTGGGCTTGTTATTTGTATTAATGATGCGCAAAATGAGTGGCGGCGGGCCAGGTGGTGGCGGGCCAGGTGGTATTTTTAGTATCGGAAAATCTAAAGCTACATTATTTGATAAAGGCACAAGAGTAAATATAAATTTTGGAGATGTAGCAGGGCTAGATGAAGCAAAAGTAGAAGTAATGGAGATTGTGGATTTTCTTAAAAATCCCAAAAAATATACAGCTCTTGGTGGTAAAATTCCAAAGGGTGCATTGCTTGTTGGTCCTCCAGGTACTGGTAAAACATTGCTTGCAAAAGCGGTGGCTGGCGAAGCACAAGTGCCTTTCTTTAGCCTAAGTGGAAGTGACTTTGTAGAAATGTTTGTAGGTGTGGGTGCTAGCCGTGTGAGAGATTTATTTAAACAAGCAAGAGAAAAAGCGCCATGTATTATTTTTATAGATGAGATAGATGCTATAGGTCGTGCTCGTGGAAAAAATGCCATGATGAGCAATGATGAAAGAGAAAATACATTGAACCAATTGTTGGTGGAAATGGATGGCTTTGGTACAGATTTAGGGATTATTATTTTAGCTGCTACAAACAGACCAGATGTTTTGGATACAGCATTGCTACGCCCAGGTCGTTTTGATAGACAAATATCTATAGACAGACCAGATATGGTTGGAAGAGAAGCTATTTTTAAAGTACACCTTGGACCAATAAAAATTTCTGAAACATTAGATATACATAAACTTGCAGAACAAACACCAGGTTTTGCTGGTGCCGATATTGCAAACGTATGTAACGAAGCTGCATTGATAGCTGCCAGAAAAAATAAAGAAGCGGTGGACATGAGCGATTTTCAAGATGCCATTGATAGAGTAATTGGTGGGCTTGAAAAAAGAAACAAATTAATATCGCCAGAAGAAAAAGAAATTATTGCATACCATGAAGCTGGGCATGCCATATGTGGTTGGTATTTGGAGCATGCTTACCCATTGCTTAAAGTTACGATTGTGCCAAGAGGCACTGCTGCATTGGGTTACGCACAATACACGCCAAAGGAACAATACTTATACAACACCGATCAATTGTTAGATCAAATATGTATGACACTTGGTGGCCGTGCGGCAGAAGATATTTTCTTCGGAAAAATAAGTACAGGTGCTAGTAATGATTTGCAACAAATTTCTAAAATTGCATATAGCATGGTTACGGTGTATGGCATGAACGAAAAACTAGGAAACATAAGCTACTACGACCCTGCACAAGAAAATATGTTTACCAAACCTTACAGTGAGGAAACAGGTAAACTGATAGACCATGAAGTGCGTTTGCTTATAGAAGATGCATACATAAAAACAAAAGCATTGCTTACAGAGAAAAGAGGTGATGTAGAAAAGCTTGCTAAAGAATTATTGGTAAAAGAAGTATTGTTTAAAAGCGATGTGGAAGCTTTGATAGGTAAACGTCCTTTTGAAGAAAAGAAATTATTGGATGTGGATACAAAAGATGCAGTGGCAAAAGAACCATCAACAACGCTTGATGAAGAATTAATAAACCCACCATCAATTTAAATAAATCAATGGCAACAACTGCTAAAGAAAATATTTTAAAACGCATAAGAGAGGCACTGAGTAATCCAGTGCCTTTACCTTTTCCTAATAGCGAAGGCAATAGCGATGTATTTGTAAATACCAACGAAGACCCATTGGTTTTATTTGCACAAGAATTTACAAAGTTGCAAGGCAAGTTTTCATTTTGTGAAAATGAGGAAGTTTTACAACAACAACTTGTAAAACTAATTGCTGAAAGAAATTGGAAAAAAGTTTATTGTGTAGAGAATAAATGGAATGATATTTTAAACAAAATTTCTGTTTCAAATTATAACGACTTACCGTCTTGCGAAGTATCTATAACAAGCTGCGAAAGTTTGGTAGCACGCACTGGCACCGTGGTGCTAAGCGCTGCACAAGAACTGGGGCGCACGGCTAGTGTATATGCGCCTATACATATATGCATTGCATACACAAGCCAAGTGGTATACGATGTAAAAGATGCATTGCTGGAACTTAAAGAAAAATATGGAGATGGGTTTCCATCTTTTGTAACATTTGCAAGCGGGCCAAGTAGAACTGCTGATATTGAAAAGACCTTGGTTACTGGTGTGCACGGACCAAAGGAAGTTTTTTGTTTTCTGGTGGAGGGGTAAGAGACTTTAATAATGAAAACGACATTGTACAATTTCTAAAACATTATTTGAAACAGCATAAATTAATCGATGTTCATTATTTATACGTCTGCTCCAAAAGCCCTTGTAATTTGCTTTTAGCGGTTCTGGTTTTCCAATTCCTTTAAAAGGCGAGCGTTGACAATCTTTAATAAGTGTATTCAGTCTTTGTAATATTTCTTTATCATTTTCTTGCCAATATTGATGGAGCTCCCAAGCATCTGCTGTAAAAGTTATATTCATAAAACAGCTTTTGTTTTTTTATTGGTAATTCGTTCCAATTCTTCAAAAGTTTTAGAAATTGTTTTTCCTTTTTTAAGTTGTGCAATAGATTTATCCAAGCTAGCTTTATTAGCTGCTGTACTTGTAATATAATCTGTGGCATCCATTTCATTATAGTCGTCTAACGACATCACAACAACAGTTTTGCCATTACCATTTACTATAAGTGTATCATGATTATCCGTTACACTATCAATATAAAATTTTAAATCTTTTCTGAATTGAGAAATATTGGCTACTAACATTGTACATAAATTTGTACAAATATACGTAATAATATAAATATAAAAATAAATATCACAAAGGGCTGTAAATGATATTTAGATGAAAGAAGTGTTGATATAGCCCAATCAATGATTTTCTACCAATAAACAAAAAAAGCATAATTTTAAACGAAAGTTTATTTTAATATTAAGTACATGAACACAACATCGAATAACTTATTTGTTTACGGTTCACTTCGCAGCGGTTTTAAAAACCCTGCTTACGAATACCTTACTCGTTATTTTACTTATGCGGGGGAGGCATTGGTAAAAGGGCAGTTTTTTGATGCTGGTTCGCATCCTGTAGCTATTGCATCTACCAATGATGATATGATAGTAGGCGAATTGTATAGCCTTAATAATGAAGAGGAATTTTCGTGGGCATTTGAACAGCTAGATGATTATGAAGGAATGAATGTGGAAGTAGGCGAAACGCCGTTATACAAAAGAACATTGGTACAAGTTTATCAGCAAGATAAAATTATTGATGCATGGGTGTATTGGTTTAACGGAAGTGTAGCTGACTTAAAAAAAATTGAAACAGGAGATTTGGTTCAGTACCTTCAACAAAAAAACCAACCATAGTTTGTTGAATGGAAGCTTCAAAAAAAATATATTTCTTATCAGATTTTCATTTGGGTGCGCCAGATGCAGCAAGTAGCCTTGTGCGTGAAAAAAAGATTGTGCAATTTTTAGACAGCATAAAAAAAGATGCGGCTGTAATTTTTATTGTAGGCGATTTGTTTGACTTTTGGTATGAGTATAAAAAAGTAGTGCCTAAAGGTTATGTACGCATATTAGGGAAAATAGCAGAGTTAACAGATGCTGGTATTCCAGTACATTTTTTTGTAGGCAATCATGATATGTGGATGAAAGATTATTTTCAAAAAGAACTAAATACTACTGTTTATTTTGAACCTGCTGAATTTACATTTAATGGAAAACGTTTTTTAATTGGCCATGGCGATGGACTTGGTCCTGGCGATAAAGGATATAAATTTATTAAAAAGGTATTTAGAAACCCCATTTGTCAATGGCTGTTTGGAATGTTGCCACCGAGGGTTGGTATTGGTATAGCCGATTTTTTTACTAAAAAAAGCAGGGCTCAAACTGGTACTAATAATGAAGTGTTTTTAGGAGAAGATAAAGAATGGTTGGTTGTATATGCCAAAGAAATGTTGCAAAAAGGGCATTACGATTATTTTATTTTTGGCCACAGACATTTGCCTTTAGATATTGCTTTAAACGAAAAAAGTAAATACATAAACCTAGGCGATTGGATAAAATATTTTACCTACGCCGTATTTGATGGTGAAAATTTATCGTTGGAATATTATAAAAATTGATTTTGATTAAAATGAAAAATACATATCCCGTTGTATTCTTTGTGCTACTAGCCCTTTACTCCTGCGCACAAAGCAAGCCAACAATGCACGAGCACATTACAGAAGCACAAGCAAAATCGGATAGTAATTTTGCATACTCGCATTTTATTGCTGGCAATTATTCTTACATGGATATAGATGTGTTGGATAATATTTACCTCATTACAAACGATAATCAGTTAAAGAAATTAAAATCAAATGGCGATTCTGTTGCAATTTTTAATGATGTAAAAAAGTTTGGCAATCCATCGCTGATAGATGTGAGCAATCCCTTAAAAATATTATTGTATTACAAAAGTTATTCCACCGTTGTAATTTTGGATAGATTTTTGAGTTATAGAAATAGTATCAATTTTAGGAAAGGAAATATTTTTAAAGCAAAAACAATTGCAACATCGTACGACAATAATATTTGGCTATTTGATGAGCAAGATTTTAAACTCAAAAAGATAAAAGACGATGGCACACAGTTGAGTGAAACAAACGATTGGCGACAAATATTTGAAGATGCAGTTCCTAACCCAACAGAAATGATAGACAGAGATGGTGCCGTTTATTTACACGATGTACAAAAAGGCTTTTATGTTTTTGATTATTATGGTAGTTTGAAAAATAATTTACCTTTTAAAAATTGGCAGCATGTAGCCGTAGCCAATAACAAAATATTGGGCTTTGAAAACAACACTTTGCAGAGCTACGAAATAAATACGCTTACACTTAAAAGCTACGCCCTACCCAATTTTTTTAGTGGTTACATAGATATAAAAGCCATGAATGGCAAAGTTTTTTTGCTGCGAAAAACAGGAGTAGAAGTGTATAATATTCGTTAAATAAAAGCATATGAATTTTTTAGATGAAATGATATTTGATAATAATATAAGGAGCTACCTCGTTATACTTGCTGTTATTTTACCTGTATTACTTTTTAGAAACTTATTATCTAAAGGCATTGCATTATTATTATTTATTCCCATAAAAAGAAATTGGAAAAAGGTTGATAAAAAAGAATTTATTTCTCTTACTATAAAACCGCTGAGTTGGTTTATCGTAATTTTAATTGTTGTACTTTCTATAGAAAAATTAAATTTTCCACTACTTTGGGATTTTAAAATACATGGCATTACTTCCAACGAAATTTTACAAAAAATTGGCACTACGGCTGTTATTATTTCGTTCTTTTATTTTTTGATATCGCTTATAGATTTTATTGCTTTATTAATGGAGCAAAATACAAATGCCGATGATAAAAGCCATGGGCAAATTGTATTATTCTTTAGAGATTTACTAAAAGTTTTTGTTGGTATCATTGGTTTAATATTCGTTATAAAAGCTGCATTTAATCAAGATATTGGCAGTTTGCTTACAGGCCTTAGCATTGTAGGAGCCGCACTAGCATTGGCTGCTAAAGAAAGTATAGAAAACCTTATTGCATCTTTTATCATATTTTTTGACAAACCTTTTTTTACTGGCGACAATGTAAAAGTAAATAATGTAGTAGGCAAAGTGGAGCATATTGGCTTACGCAGCACACGCATACGTACACTCGAAAAAACTTTAGTAACTGTACCCAATAAATTGATGGTGGATACTGTAGTAGATAATATGAGTATGCGCAACAAATGGCGTGCAGAAATAAAGTTGACGTTATCGGAAAAAACAACATCGGATGCTTTACAAAATTTGGTAACACAAATAAATACGATGTTACAAAACGAGCAGAAAAATATTGTAAAACATTCAGTCGTTTTTACAGATTACAATAAAGATGGTATCGTTTTACTAATAGAATATTTTACAGAAGTGTTTACCAAAGCAGAATATGATGCTGTAAAACATCGCACCAATTTTAAAGTAATGGAATTGATAGAAAAATTTAACGCCCCTCCTATCCTCCCCGAATGGGAGAGAAACAAAGTAGATTGAAAAATATTCTATTTTTTTACCAACACAAATCTAAAATGAAGTTCAGAATGAATAACGAAGTTCGCAAAGTCCCCCTTCGGTGGATTTAGGGAGCTTATTTCAATAACTCCGCTAGCTCCACATCCCACTTTCCTGTTTTTCCATACTCCACTACCCTGCCTACTTCTTTGCCATCTTTCATTACAATAATGGTAGGCACATTGGTTATTTTAAAAGCATCGTTTAAATTGCCCAATGTTTTTTTAGTTCTATCTACCCCATAAAAACTAATGGCATTATCAGCAATACCAGCTTGCTCTTGTAGTTTAAAAAATTTTGGCAAAATAAATTGTGTATCCTCACACCATGTACCTCCAAATATTACGAATTGTACTTTTCCTTTCGCAGATTCCATAGCAGCAAGCACTGTAGCCTCGGGCTTATAACTACTTTGATTGCTTACGTACCATGTTTTAAGCACATCATTGTTTGCAATTGCATACTTTGTGATGATACCATTTAATACAGTTTCTTTTCTATCATTTATGGTATTGGTATAAGGTGTTTGTGCATGTATATTATTTAAAGCCGCAACTATTATTATTAATGCCAAGCATATTTCTTTCATATTCTCTTTTGTTTTTTAATTATGATCTAATAAAATAAACCTTTTAACAACCCCAACCCGTAACGAACCAACTCGTAACCCCGTAACTTTTTACAAACTCAACTTCAAATCTGTTAAAAATAATTTCGTTTTTTTCAAATCTTCAATTATACCAAACACTTCTTCGCTTTTTTTATTTTTTCGTAAAAATTCTCTTGCGCCTTCTATCGTATATTTTTTCTCTCTCAATAAATGATGTATCAGTTTTAAATTTCTTACATCTTCGGGCCTAAAATGTCTATCGCCTTTACCATTTAATTTGGGTTTAAGAATATCAAATTCTTTTTCCCAAAAACGAATAAGCGAAATATTTACTTTAAACATATCTGCTACCAAGCCAATACCATAATATTTTTTTTGAAACAATACATCATCCTCTGGTACATCAATCATTCCTCCATTCGGGTCAACATCTGTCAATTTTTTTCTACCCCTTGTACTTGTTTTTATTGCTGGCGCTTTTGAGGAAGTTTCAACAATTGAAGCCGCTGGTATAAATTCTACTTCTATTGGGTCTTCGTTTACAACCAAAGGCTCCGGCTCATCCTGTGGCAAAACATTTTTTTCCTGTTGCTTTTTTTTAACAGGTTCTTCAAAAAAATCGAAAAGAGATGTTTGTTTGGGTGCCATGGATGCAATTTAATCAAAACTCTTCGCACTTCCCGTAGCGGCTATTTTTAGCATTCTATCAAACTCCTCTGCATTAAGGTCGTTGTAAAAGAAATAAACAGGATCTACAGGTGTGCCGTTTACATGTACTTCGTAGTGGCAATGCGGGCCTGTACTTGCACCCGTGCTGCCCACCCATCCTATAATTTCGCCACGTTTTACTTTAGAGCCAACAATAGTTTTTATGCGTACCATATGCATATAGACCGTTTCGTAGCCATAACCATGATTTATAATTACATGGTTGCCTGTACCGCCGCCCTCACCTGCGGTGGTTACTTGCCCATCGCCTGTGGCATAAATAGGCGTGCCTTGTGGTGCTGTAAAATCGAGCCCGTTGTGCATTTTTGCAATGCCATAAATAGGGTGTATGCGCATACCAAAACCACTAGCAATTTTTGTCAATTCTTTATTGCTCACTGGCTGTATAGCAGGAATGCTAGCTATTTTTTCGCCTTGGTTTTGTATTAATTTTTCAATACCAACATAGCTATTCATTTGGTATTTTATGCGTGCATCTAAATTATTTAATTGCACCACCAAATCTTTTCCCAGCACTTCGTCACTTAATCCACTTACTTTATCTACTTCTTTTCGTTTCTCTATTAACTTTGCTCTAGCACTGTCTGGCAAAGGGTTTTGCTCAAAAATAGAACGATACACATCATTATCTCTTTTTTCTAAAACAACCACTTGATTTTCCAAATTGCTAACCTTTTCTTTTAATATGTTGTAATTTTCTTTAACTATTTCTAATTTTATTGACTCGGCATTTTTGGGCTTGGGGCCAAATTTTGTATATAAATAAATTACAATGGCACTGCTTACAATAAGTGCAGATAGAAACCCAAAAAATCGCAACAGCCTTACCCGAAAAGGTGTAGAAAGCTTTTCGTAACGAAGTGTGTTGGTGTTATAAAAATATTTTATTTTTTTCATTGGTATTATACATTAAGAAATACGAATTTTGCAATCCATATTTCAAAAATCAGTAATTAGTTTGGTTCGTTTTTTTAAATAAAAAACAATTCTACAATTTAGTCATTCAACAATAAATCATTTCAACTAATCAACTAAATTTGCCCAATCACAAATATAACAGCTAATTAATACAAAAAACAGCATTATCTGCGCTTAAAACCCGCAAACAAGCAATACAAACAATTTTATGACATCAAGCGAAATACGCCAACAGTTTTTAGATTTTTTTAAACGTAAGCAACATATAATAGTGCCTTCTGCACCCATTGTTGTAAAAAACGACCCCACATTATTATTTACCAATGCGGGTATGAACCAGTTTAAAGATTATTTTTTGGGCAATCAAATACCCCCATATGGCCGTGTGGCCGATACGCAAAAATGCTTGCGTGTGAGTGGCAAGCATAACGATTTGGAAGAAGTAGGCGTGGATACTTATCACCATACCATGTTTGAAATGCTAGGCAACTGGAGCTTTGGTGATTATTTTAAAAACGAAGCCATTGGTTTTAGTTGGGAATTGCTAACGGAAGTATATAAAATTCCGAAAGACAGATTGTATGCATCTGTATTTGAAGGCGATGAAAAAGAAGGCATTCCTGCATCGCAAATTGCATTGGCAAAATGGAAAGAATTTTTGCCCGAAAGCCAAATTGTGTATGGAAATAAAAAAGATAATTTTTGGGAAATGGGCGATACTGGCCCATGCGGCCCATGTAGCGAAATACATGTGGACTGCAGACCCGATGAAGAAAGAGCATTGGTGCAAGGCAGAGATTTGGTAAATGCAGATCACCCACAAGTTATAGAAATTTGGAACAATGTTTTTATACAATACAATCGTAAAAAAGATGGCACGCTAGAACCATTACCTAATACGCATGTGGATACTGGTATGGGTTTTGAAAGATTGGTACGTGTAATACAAAATAAAACAAGTAATTATGATACAGATGTTTTTAGTGGTACAATAGAAGCAACTGAAAAAATTGTAGCTAAAAAATATACTGCTGGCGATGATAAAGCTAGTATTGCATTTCGAGTAATTGCAGATCATATACGTGCCATAAGTTTTACCATTGCCGATGGCCAATTGCCTTCAAACACAGGAGCAGGCTATGTTATACGTCGTATTTTGCGCAGAGCGGTACGGTACTATTATTCTTACTTAGATTATAAGCAACCGCTCATGCATCAATTATTGCCAGTGATTGCAGAGCAATTTGCAACAGTTTTTCCTGAGCTTAAAGCACAGCAAGATTTTGTAGCAAAAGTTATAAAAGAAGAGGAAGAAGCATTTTTAAGAACATTGGAAAAAGGTTTGAAAAAAATTGATGAGTTGATAAATGTATCAAAAGCAAGTGGCGTAATAAATGGAGATGCTGCTTTCGAATTGTTGGACACGTTTGGTTTTCCCATAGACCTTACCACATTAATTGCTTC
>JAYSOC010000124.1:0-2124 GCA_043723285.1 Ferruginibacter sp.
GCTTTTGCCCAAACTATAGAAGCTATGGGCATCTTCATTGGCGTCGCACATTTCATCGGTATATCTTTATTCATCTTTTATTATGCACTAGATTGTGCAATAGATTAATTTCGTCCAACCACGAAGTGGTTTAATCATAATAGCCATTGTTAAAACCCATGGAAAATCAGCATACATTTTATACAACCCCAAAGGAGTTGAACATTTTAGATATTTCATTTTTAGATGGTAGTTAAACCCGTTGGGGTTTTGTACATTTTCTTTTCATAAACATAGGTTTCACTTACGGTTATGAAAATTTAACCCTTTCTGGGTTCTGAACGAAATTGAATTAATAAATAATTGGTATTAAATTATGCAATGAATTACGATTTAATCTTCACTTTTCGAGGAGATTTTCTAAATGCTAATTTTAAAATAACATAACCGATTAAACCCGCAACAAAAGAAGAAATAATAATAACCAACTTAGCATTATTTATTACAGTAACATCATTAAACGCAAGCATGGTAATAAATACAGACATTGTAAAACCAATGCCGCCTAAAAAACCTGCGCCAACAATATGTTTTAATTTTAATTCTTTTGGGAGTTTGCAAATACCAAATTTTATAGCCAACAAACAAAACGAAAAAATACCAATTGCCTTGCCCAATATTAATCCAAACATAATACCAAGGCTGTAATGTTGTGTAAAAATTTGTAACGGATTGGCAGAAATAATAATAGCAGTATTTGCCAATGCAAAAATGGGCAAAATAAAATATGCTACGGGCTTGTGCAATGCTTTTTGTAAAATGTACGAACTAGATTTTTCTGCACCAGTACCAAACGGAATTACAAATGCTAGTATAACACCTGCTATGCTTGCATGTACACCCGAGTGCAACATGCAATACCACATGGCTAATCCGCCTACAATATATGGAATTAGGTTGTGTACTTTTAATCTGTTTAATAAAAAAAGCAAGCCCCAAATAAGTAATACGGCTAATAAATATAACCAATCAATAGAAGCGGTATAAAAAACAGAAATAACAACAATGGCACCTAAATCATCTATAACAGCTAATGCCGCTAAAAATATTTTTAAAGACGCTGGCACACGATTACCAACCAACGATAATATACCCAATGCAAACGCAATATCGGTAGCCATTGGAATACCAGCACCGCTTTGTAATGGCGTACCATAATTAAATAGTAAATAAATTCCTGCTGGCACAATCATACCGCCAATAGCGCCTGCAAGCGGTAGCAATGCATTTTGTTTATTAGATAATTCGCCATTGTACAATTCTCTTTCTAACTCTAAACCGATGAGTAAAAAAAAGATAGTCATTAATCCTTCATTTATCCAATGGGTAACTGTGTTGCCTGCAAATTGAAAATGCAATAATGAAAAATAACTTTGGCTAGCAGATGAATTTGCAAGCAACAATGAAATGGCTGTGCATGCCAACAACACAAGCCCACTGGCTTTTTCGCTTTCAAAAAAATCTTTAAATAAGGAAGTTAATTTCATTAAGACAGTAATAAAAAAATATTGGCAAATCTAGTGCATAATCTAATGCACAATAAAAGATGAAAAATGCTATGTCGATGAAGTGAGTGACACAATCCCGCAATTCTGCGGGACTGCTTCTTTGTTTGGACAATAAAAAAAAATTATAATCGGTTGTTGTCCTTCCTAACCGAAACCACAATTAAAATATGGTTGGTGAGGACACCAACCAATAATTAAACGGGCAATTTTAAAGAACATAGGAACTCACATTTTAGATAAGGATATCCTTGCATTTAATCATTTGCTGTTGCAGACAGGCATTGGCGCCATCTGGAAGAATTGATACATTTAAAAATTGTACGATGTGGTAGATGGTTTAGATAAATTTTGTATTAACATACTCAACGTCTGGCAGAGTGAGTTGCTGATAAGAAGGGTGAATTAGATTGGTCAGGGAAGTCATCATATTGTCATAACATAAGCTTTTGACCGGAAATTCCTGAGATAGGAAATATTTAACAAAATAAATTCATTATTATTACATTCTATTATTGTCTGAGATAAAATTAAAGTAGGGGGCAAAGATATTAAACTTTGCCGCCCTCTCACACCACCG
>JAYSOC010000125.1:0-2122 GCA_043723285.1 Ferruginibacter sp.
CGCCTTTGTGGCAAACCGTATTTTTTGCAGCGAAGCTGCGGAAAGCTATTCTTAAATGTCATTTACAAAGAGCTTAAAAACTTTTTTATGAGTGTCTCAACCTGACAGTAGGTTTCTACATTTCAAACTCCCAAACAGATTTATACTCTCCCTCTTTTTCTACATACGTCAAAAACGCATCATAAAATTTATCCGCAGCAATCGTAGCGCTATCACCAATTACAAACAATTTTTCTTTGGCTCTAGTAATGGCCACATTCATTCTTCTATAATCTTTTAAGAAACCAATATCGCCATCATCGTTACTGCGCACAAGCGATAAAATAATATTTTCTTTTTCTTGTCCTTGAAAGCTATCAATCGTACTTATGCGCATGCCTGCGGGCAACATTTCTTTTGCCATAGCTACTTGCCCTGCGTACGGCGATATAAAAGCGGTATGCAAAGAATCTAACTTTTCTGTTTCCAATAATATTAAAACAATTTGTAACTCGCCATTGTTTTGTAAACTGTACCCATCTTTACCATGTTCTTCATTATAGCCCGAGCCAGCTGTGTCTATAAAATAAATATGCGTAGCATTATTGCCAAGATGGATGGCAGTTTGTAATAAACCTTCATAAAAATATTGACTGCTAAACCCAGCAATAGCCTCTCTCATTCTGTATTGTGTATTCAGCAAAAAAACATTGCTAATATTATCAATACTAATTTCTAAAATAGATTTATTAAAACCGAGTTGTGCGGCTTCGTTGCTCAAAACGGTTGGCGGTAGTTGAAAGTGATCTCCTGCTAATACTATTTTTTCTGCTAAAGGAAAAATGCACCAAGCCAATGGCTCTATGCATTGCCCAGCCTCATCAATAACCAACGTATGAAAGGTTATATTTTTTATTTTACTATCGCATAAACCTATTGGTGTGCCAAGTATTACATCTGCTTCTGCAAATAATTTTTCTTCGTTGTACTGTTGCAGTTTTTTAATTTCTGTACGAATATCTTTTACTTCTTTAAATAATAAGTTGCGTTGTTCCCGTTCTGCTTTACCAAAACTTCTTTTGTATTTGAGCGCCATTTTTCTAAATTCCTCTGCCCTTATTTTTAATGCTTTTATTTCTTTTTGTTGGCTACTGTTCGCTAGTCTGCCTTCGGGAGTATATGCAAAAATCTGTTCGTCTACCTTACTCATATTACCAATGCGCAATACTTTTAAGCCTTGCTGTATCAACCCTTTGGCAATATTATCTACAGCCGTATTACTCGGTGCAGATACCAATATTTTTTCTTCTGCATTTATAAGTTGTATAATGGCTTCAATAAGTGTGGTGGTTTTGCCTGTGCCCGGCGGCCCGTGTACGATAGCCATATCTTTATTTTGTACAATGGCTTTTACAGCTTCCTGTTGGCTTTCGTTTAAATTTTTATTTTTAAAATCTAATGCTTGTTCTTCAATTTCAATTTGTTTTTTATCAATATTATTTTTTGCATGTAATCTTTCAAAGATCGCAAACATTTCTTTTTGATGCGGCAAATTTTGCAATGCCGTTTTCATGAGCAAAGTTGTGCGTTGGTCTGGTGCTAATTTTATACCCACGCCATTGTCTTCTATCCAATCGGGAAAGTCTGGTGCAAATAATCTAAACTCCCCAACTTTACCATCAAGGCTTAACAAAATACCTTTTATCGGTTGCTCACCAGCAAAAAAACATTCTATGGTTGCGCCATCTTTAAACTGATTTGCTTCGGGTGGAAAATGTAAACGAAAACTTATCTCAGGATAATCTGCATAGCCAAAGTTTTTTCTGGTTACAATTATCGGGTGAAGCGCCAAACCTTCTGCCTTCAATGCTTTTAAACTATGCTGTTCATCTATACTGTATCTTTTTACTTGCTCCTTCTCTTCAAGGTTTATACAATTTATAAGTGTGGCTAAGTGAGCGTGCATGAGGTAATAAAAAATAAAAGTGTAAAAAAGAATAGCTGTTCTTATTTACACTTTAAAAAATTATGAGAAATAAAATTTTAGTTTATTTTGTAGTTACTTCTAATTGACTAACGTCGTTCACTACTATTTCAGGTTTACCTTTAAACATTTCCACTTTGCCTGTTACGCAAATGTTTT
>JAYSOC010000126.1:0-13751 GCA_043723285.1 Ferruginibacter sp.
GGTTTTAAAAAAGCCATAGAAAAAGTATTTAATTATCCTAAATATTCTGCGCCATTTAAAAAAGCAGATTGGTATTATTTTTATAAAAATGATGGGCTACAAAACCAATCTGTATTGTATCGCCAAAAAGGATTAAACGGAGCAGTGGAAAAAGTGATAGATCCAAACACGTTGAGCAAAGATGGAACAACTCGTATGACAACGTTTAGCCTTTGTAAAGATGGAAAATATGCAGTGATAGGCTTAAGCGAAGGCGGTAGCGATTGGCAAACGTACAAAGTGCGGGATATGGCCACAGGAAAAGATTTGAACGATAAAGTAGAATGGGTAAAAATAAGCGGTACGGCATGGGTGGACTATGGTTTTTATTATAGCCGTTACCCTGCACCAGAAAAAGGTGCAAGTGCATTGAGTGTAAAAAACGAAAACCACCAAGTGTGGTTTCATAAAATTGGTACAGAACAAGCCGCAGATGAATTGATATACGAAGATAAAAATAATTTGCAACGTTTTCATACCGCAAGTACAAGCGAAGATGAACAATATTTATACTTGTACATAAGCGATAGAGGAAAGGGCTTTGATGGCAACGCTATATCTGTAATGGATTTGAAGGCGAGCAGCAAAGTTTTTAAACCCTTGATAAAAGAAGTAACCAATAGCAATTTTAGCGTTGTAGAAAATACCAAGACAGATTTTATTTTACAAACTAATGATGCTGCACCAAATGGGAAAGTAATTTCTATTGCTATAAAAGATTTGGATGCAAGCAAAAGTAAAATTGTAATTCCCGAAGCAAAAGAACCATTGCAAAATGCTAACACTGGCGGTGGAAAATTATTTGTAGATTATTTAAAAGATGTAAGCACTCGTACCTATGTGTATGATTTGAGTGGTAAAAAATTGGGCGAAGTAAAATATCCAAGCCTCGGTAATGGCGGCAACCTGGGTGGATACAGATACGACAAAACTTTGTTTTATGTGTTTACTTCTTTTACATTTCCTCCAACAATTTATAAATACGATGTAGCTACTAATAAGAGTAGTGTTTTTAGAAAACCAGAAGTGAGTTTTAACCCTGCAGATTATGAAACCAAACAAGTGTTTTATAAAAGTAAAGATGGCACTAAAATACCCATGTTTATAATCAACAAAAAAGGAGTAAAATTAGATGGTAATAATGTAACATTATTGTATGGCTATGGTGGTTTTAATGTAAACTTGGAGCCTGGTTTTAGTGCAACATTACTTCCGTTTTTAGATGCCGGTGGCGTGTATGCACAAGCCAACTTGCGTGGTGGTGGCGAGTATGGGGAAAGCTGGCACCAAGCTGGTATGCTTCTCAACAAACAAAATGTATTTGATGATTTTATTGCCGCAGGCGAATATTTAATAAAAGAAAATTATACCAACTCCAGTAGTTTGGCATTGCGTGGAGGCAGTAATGGTGGGCTTTTGGTGGGTGCAGTTATTAACCAGCGGCCTGACTTGGCAAGGGTAGCAATACCGCAAGTAGGTGTAATGGATATGTTGCGCTTTCATAAATTTACCATTGGTTGGAACTGGATTGCAGACTATGGTAGCAGCGAAAAAGATGAAGCCAATTTTAAAAACTTATTTGCATTTTCGCCACTGCATAATATAAGTGCTACTGCAAACTATCCAAGCACTTTAGTAACCACCGCAGACCACGATGATAGAGTGGTGCCAGCACATTCCTTCAAATACATTTCTACATTACAAGAAAAATACAAAGGTAAAAACCCTGTGCTAATACGAATAGATACCAATAGTGGGCATGGTGCAAGCAATACAAAAAAGAACATAGAAACGATAGCGGATATTTATTCGTTTATTTTTAGTGAGATGGGTGTCGTGCCGGTGTTGAAGTAATAATAGGCATAAACAAATACTAGAAAAAAATTATTAAATTAATTATGAGCAATTTTTCAATATTAATAGCAAGCCCTTCCGATAAAGAAAAATTAGTTGTGGAAATTTGGCACAAGCAGAATACAATGATTGCTGAAATAAATCAGGAAAATGATCAATTAAAAATCATTTTATTCAATTCAGAGAAATCTAATTTTGAGTTGGATGGATTTATTGAAGCTTTGAAAAAAGCAAAAGAGGAATTGCTCAATTGAACTAGAAAATTTAAAAAGCCACTTTTAAAAACGAAAGTGGCTTTTTTGTGGTGCGAGCCGGGGTTGAACCGGCGACACATGGATTTTCAGTCCATTGCTCTACCAACTGAGCTATCACACCATATTTCTAAAAAAGAATTTAAAGAAATATTTCCCGTAAGGGGTTGCAAAAATAAGGAGATAATATTAAATGAGCAACATAAAAGCTGGAATATTCTTTAAATGTTGATTTATCCATGTTTCAATAGAAATTTGTACAAGATAAAAAGGGTGAAAATTTGGGAATGGGTTTTTCTAAAAAGAATTTAAACCTATTATAATTGAGAATAAATATGGTACAAATAATATATATTTGGTAAACTGAAATTTTACTAATTGCATAATCTTATTTACTTCGCAGACGACCATGCCATCGTTGCACAAGGCGTGGCTCAATTATTACAATCATTGCCAAATGTGCATGAGGTTGTTGTATTTAATTCTGGCAAAGAATTATTTGAAAATTGTTTGCAGAAAAAACCATCCCTAATTATTTTAGATATTGAAATGCCCGAATGGTCTGGTATAGAAACATTAAAAAAAATAAAGACATCGTTTAAATTGCCTTGTATAATGCTAAGTATGAATGATGAAAAATACATTATTCAAGAATGTATGAAACTTGGTGCAAATGGTTTTATGCCTAAAGATTGTGCAGTAGAAGAATTGAGTGAAGCAATAGATGTGGTGCTTGATGGCGGAACTTATTTAGCAGAAAAAATAGCAAAAATATTAGCTACAAAAAAAACGGATGATAATAATATTTTTGAACTGGTAAGCGATATAACTAAAAGAGAACATGAAATTTTAGAAAACCTTTGCGATGGACTTACTTGCAAAGAAATAGCCGATAAATTGTTTTTGAGTGCACGTACTGTAGAAACGCACAAGAAAAGTATTATGGCAAAATTTGATGCGCATACTACTGGTAAATTAGTTTCGCTTGCCATTAAACATAAATTTGTAAAATAGTGCCAAGCAAAATTTTTGTTTTAATTTTTTTTTCTTACAGCAATCTGTTATTTGCGCAAAACAATGTTTTAGAAAACCGTTTAGCAGAAATTGAAAAAAGTAAAGCGTCTTCAGAATTTATAATTGAATTAAAAAAGAAACTAACCTCCTCTAGTTTATCTAAGGAAGAAAATTTAGCTGTACAAACTACTTTAGTACACCAATACCAAGCTTTGCATTTATGGGATACTTGTTTAAATTATTGCCAAGCGCAAGTTGCACTTGCTCATCTACAAAATAACAGTTTGGCTGAAGCCACATTTTATAAACTCATAGGCGGAACGTATTACTACATTCCAAAAAAAGAAAACGCTATAGCTTATTGGAACAAATGTATTGCTTTAGCGGAGCCCAATAATTACCATACTTTATTAGCACAATGTTATCATAATGTAGGCGTAATATGTTTAGAAAGTGGAATGGATTTAGATGTAGCAGAAAAGTATTTTATTAAGGCTATTGAATTAAGCAAAAAAAATAACGATACATCTTCCTCTACCTTTAGCCTTCATTACAGATTGCTTGCCACAACTTACGATCAAGAAAATAAATTAGATAAAGCCGAAAAAATATACCAAGCAATAATTGCCAAAAGCAGGACCATAAAAGATTCGGCAAATTTAGTAGAGGGATTATTATTTTATACAAATGTATTACGTAAGAAAAAAGAATATCAAAAAGCAGTTAGCCTTAGCGAAGAAGCATTACACATTTCTAAAAAAATAAATCTTATTGATGGTGAAATAACCGCATTAGATACTCATGCGCAAAATTTAATGTATGCGGGGAACTTTAAGGAGGCGTACCAATTTCAAACCGAACAAATTCTATTATTAAGAAAAAGATTTGATGGTAATTTAAATTTAAAAATAAGCGAAGCGGAAGCAAAATTTAAAAATGCAGAAACAACTCATGAAAAAGAAGTTGCCATTTTAAAAGAAAAAAAAGAGAAACAAATTTATGGTATAATTTTTATGGGAATATTTAGCTGTACAGGCTTTTTGTTTTATTATGTTTATCAGAAAAAAAATGCAAAACAAAAATTACAAATCAAACAAACCCAAATACAATCCATATTAGATGGGGAAGAAAAAGAACGTACTCGTATTGCCAAAGATTTGCATGACGGTATAGTGCAAGACTTAACGGCAATAAAATTACAATTAAATGCTGGTGTAAATAATGATAATACAGTAGATAAAAATATTGTTGTAAGTGCTGTAGAATCTATAGACAAAGCAAGTAAAGAAGTAAGAAATATTTCTTACCAAATGATGCCAACAACATTGATACAACTTGGCTTTATACCCGCTATAGAAGATTTATTGAAACGAGTGCTTACGCCAAGCAGTATTAAATATGATTTTGAACAAATTGGAATTACAGAAAGATTACCCGACAATATTGAAGTGAGTATTTTTAGAATTACACAAGAGCTTTTAAACAATGTGCTCAAACATAGTGAAGCTAATTTTGTGTCTCTACTCATCACCTTAAAAGCAAACGTTGTAACTATGATTTTTGAAGACAATGGTAAAGGTTTTGATGCCGCTACTGTAAAAAAGGGGATTGGTTTTAGTAGCCTAAGCTCAAGGGTAGAATTATTAAATGGTGACATTAAATATGAAAAAGCAGATGGCGTGGGCACAATGGCAATTGTGAAAATACCTGTTGTTTTTTAAAGCAAAGAGATTCCATTTTTAAAAATTACGTATTTCACGGTATATGCCCGCCCATTTATATTAAGCATTTTTACAGCTTCATATAAAACTACTGCTATGCGTTTTCTATACTTGCTGTTTTTAAACTTATTTGTGCTTACTGTGAATGCGCAAATACCCACAAGTGGTAATGTACTTTGGCTAAAAGCCGATGCAGCTGTGTATAACGATGCGGGAGTAACCAATGCTAGCAATGGGCAAACCGTACAACAATGGAACGATCAAAGTGGAAACGGAAACAATGTTGCACAAGCTACAGTGGGCAACAGGCCTGTGTTTCAAACAGGTGCAATGGGTAGCCAACCTGCTCTATTTTTTGATGGAATAAGTGGTGCAAAATATTTGAACAATACCATTTCCAACCTAATGCCTTCGAGCAATTCTAGAACAACTTTTATAGTAAGCAAAATAAATGCAAGTTCCACAACAGGTGGTACAATATTTACTTTTAGAAGAACAACAACCATTCATTCACTTTCCTTAGGATTAAATGGAGGGGTAAACTATGTTTACACAGACGGGGTAACTGCCGGTAATAATGCAAGTGCCGCAGCAAGTATTTTTACTGCTGCTAAAAATCCTTTTATTGCTACATATAATAACTCAACAGGCAACCAAGTAGGGTTTAGATTTAATGGTGTGCCCCAAACCGTTTCTCAAGCTGGGGGTGTAAGTACAGAGACAGGTACTACTGGTTTTACGGTGGGTGGTAGAGAAGATTTTGCAAGCTGGTGGCAGGGTTTAATAGCAGAAGTAATTGTATATAATCGACGTCTTACGGCTGCAGAAATACAACAGGTAGAAGCGTATTTACAATCAAAATATAGCATTGCTGCTCCTGCGGCAGTAGCTAATCCGGGTAGTGGTTTGGCATCAAGATTAAACGGTAGCAACCAATATGTAAGCATACCTGATGTAAACGATTTAGATTTTGGCAATGGCAATTTTACAGTACAATGTTGGGTAAAGAAAAATGCATTAACAAGTGGTAGCAATAATATAGAAATAATAAATAAATGGACGGACGGAACAGCTACAAGTGAGTGGTGGCTTGGTTCTACAACTGGCAGTGATAATACCCCATCGTTTTGGTGGCAGGTTGGAGGTACTTATACTTTTGTAAATGCTTCCACTACAATGACATTGGGCAAATGGTATAATCTATCTGTTACAAGAGTTGGGCCTACTGTTTCTCTTTACGTAAATGGTATGCTTGAAGCTACAGGAAACATTGGTACAAATACCATTAACAATGTGACTGGTAGAAATTTATTGATGGGTGCAAGAAATTTTGGCAGCGGAAATTATTCTGCCATTGATATTGATGAAGTACAAATATATAAGGGCGCAGGGCTTAGCCAAACAACCATTAGAGATTGGATGTGTAAAAAACTTACCCCATCTCATCCCGATTATGCAAACTTAGTTGCTTATTATCGTTTTGATGAGGGTACTGGAAATGCATTGTCAGATTTAAAAGGAACAAACCATGGCACTTTAGTAAATGCACCTACATGGGTTACTAGTGGTGCAGCATTGGGAGATATAAGTGTATATGATTATTCTGGAAATACATCTACCGCAAATATAAATTTTGGTACAACAGGCGCAGATAATTTAGCAGCTACATTGAATGCTGGCACAGCCGCAGGTATACATGTATATGGCGTAAACGAAAGAGCTAATACAATGAATAGCGTAGATAGCTTATCAGTAAACAATCGTTATGCAGGTGTGTATGTAGTAGGCGGAAACCCAAGTGCAGCCTACAATGCAGTATATAGCTATGGTAGTAACCCTACAGCTGCTGGTTACAATGCAGATACATTAGGTTTGTACAAACGTATAGATGGGGCAGCTGCTTGGAGTACTGCTACCGCACAAATAAATAATATTACTACAAAAAAAATAACTGCCACAGGGCAAAATACAGAATATCTATTAGGCTTAAAAATAGCAGCACCTGTAGCACCTATTTGTTATGGTACTTTTAATGCAGCAGGAGATTTGCTGAACCTAACCAACCAAACACATTCATATAGTTTATTGGATAATAATGTAGATAATTTTACGTACGAATTTTGGGCAAATCCTACACAGCCACTTGGGGCTGGTAGTACAAGTGGTGATAGATATATCGTTTTTCCTGCACAAACAAATTCTGTTGGTAGAACTGGTATTGGTATTGGTGTAGCGGTAGGTACAAATGGGATAAGAGTGTATGGGCATACAGCAGGATACCTGGTAATACAATTAGGTTATAGTTATACTTTTACTGGCTGGGCACATATTGCAGTTGTTTATACAGCTCAAGTACCATCTATTTATATAAATGGTTTATTAGTAGCTACAGGTACTGCTAATGGCACAGCAAGAGCATGTGATTTGTATATGCAATCAAATCAATATAGTCAGTATTTTGGTAGTGCTACCGATTTTCGTTTGTGGAATTATGCACGTACAGGCTTACAAATTGCACAAAATTTAAATACCCCACCCGCAGGCAATACCGCAGGTTTACAAACCATGATTGAATTTGCCAATTTGTATAATGGCATCGGCCAATTAATAAAAAATAGTTGCACGAATCTACCATTACTTTCTTTAGATAAAATAACAGCAGGTACAAATACTACACCCGCATTTAATTGCAATGGAAATAATTTTCCACCGCAAGTAGCACCAAACTGTGCTGCAAAATTTAATGGTGCCAATAGCCGTGTAGATGTGGGCAACCTTGGTGCAATGCCTACCAAAGGCACTATAGAATTTTGGATGAACCAACCATCGTTTCCAAACAACCAAATTCCACTTTCTACAATTTCACTTAGTGCAACATTGCTTGATGGAATTTATTTTCAAACACTAACAACGGGGCAATTATATGTTACGTTTGGTAATGGCTCTAGTAATGCTAATTTATCACAAGGGTTGTATGGTACACTAGTGGCAAACAGAACTTATCATGTGTCTGTTACATGGGATTTAACATCGCTTACTTATAAAGGCTATTTAGACGGAAGATTAATATTTGTACAACCACTCACCTATTACCCCACAACATTACCAAGGCTTACAATGGGAGCTGGTTACCAAGGAGCTCAGATTTTTAATGGCACATTAGATGAAGTACGTTATTGGAATGTAGAGCGTACACAAACCGAAATAATAAACAATGTGAATACAGTTACAGGAAGTGAAGTTGGTTTGCAAGGGTATTACCATTTCAACGAAAATTTATTGAATGGTAATGGGCAAACGGTATTAAATAAGTGTGTGGCTACAGGGGCTTCGCTAAATGGCACTACGGTAAATTATGTAAAATTTCCATGCTCATTGGCACCGCCAACTTGTGGTATTAAAATGAGCAACATTGCCGATAAAGTTAGAGTGTCTTACAATGCTGCACTTAGCTTAACTCAATTTACTGTTGCTGCTTGGGTAAAACTATCAACTTCTTCTAATTTAGGATATCAAACTGTTGTGTGCAAACAATACGATGCAGGCAATCAAAATTACTCATTGTACATTCATAATAATAAAGCAGAAATTACTTTTCAAAGAGCACCAATTGCTACCGGTAGTGGACAAGTTGCCACAGGAACATCAAATTTAAATGATAACGAATGGCATTATATAGCAGGTACTTTTGATGCTGCTAATTTAAAAATTTATGTAGATGGTGTGCTAGAAACTAATACGCCATCAACCTACACTCCATTAACATCTAATTTAGATTTTAGTATTGGTGCATGGCCCACTGGCGATAATCCATTAACAGGAAATATAGATGAAGTTTCTGTTTGGAATATTTCCCGTACACAAACCGATATTCAAAATAACATGACAACAAATGTTGTGGGTAACGAAACTGGTTTAGTTGCCTATTACAATTTTAACAACAACGATAGAAGTGGACAAAACAGAATCGTAACTAATCTTTGCACAGCAACAGGTGCAACCTTAAATGGTTTAACGTATGGTACATCGCTTACACCAATATTTGATTGTGCACCACCACCATTTACAAGCCCTGAGTGTAATATGCAATTGAATAGCGCTACAGATTATGTGCAGGCACCACATATTGCAGCATTAAGTTTAACACAATTTTCAGCAGGGGCTTATTTTAAAACAAGCAATACGGGTGCAATAAAAAATATCATATTTAAAGATGTTAATGGCACTTATCTTTTTAGCAATTATCAATTATCTATGTCTGCTACAAATAAGGCACAAATAAGTTTTACAAATACTTTGGGTACAACCGTTACTGCTATTGGCACTACAACAGTTACTGATGGCAACTGGCATTATGCAGTAGGTACGTACGATGGTGCAAATTTAAAAATTTATGTAGATGGTGTTTTAGATGGTACTACAGCAAACGCTACTACGCCACTTACAGGTAGCAATCCATTAGATATTGGTACAGATAATGGTGCATTAAGTAGCTTTAACGGTAGCCTCGATGAAATAAGTATTTGGAATACTTCCCTTAGTTTAACACAAATACAAAGTTTTATTGGGCAAAGATTGGTAGGTAACGAAGCTGGTTTAGTAGCTTATTATAATTTTGCTGGCAATGCAAAAAATGGTCAAGGTATTACGATTATAAATTCTTGCACAGCAACAGGTGCTGCAATTAATGGTGTTACAGTTGGCACAAGCACCACACCAATTTTTACATGTAGCGAATTACCAATAACGCCGCCTACTTGTAGTTTGTTAATGAATGGTGTAAATGATAAAGTGTATGTAACAAGGGCAAGTGGTATAACTTATCCTTCGGTTACAAATAATTTTACCATGGAGGTAAAAGCAAAAGCATTGTACACAAAAGGAAGTGCATCTGGAGGGCAATACGATGGAGTATTTAGTGGGCAAAACTATTTAATTTATCCTGACCAAGCTGGTGATGGTTTTGCCCCAGGCCATGCTGGTGTGGGAATAAGCCTCGGTACAAATGGAGTAGCCGTGTATGAGCACAGCAGCAATTATATGCCTGCACGTATTGCATTTAACAATTACAATACAAATGATTGGATGCACATTACCGTAGTAAGCACAAACGGTGTTTTAAAATTGTACATCAACGGAGCACTAGTAAGCACGGTAGGTGCAAGTGGATATGTATTACACCCAAGTGGAGATATGGGCGGCTATTGGGGCAATGCATTTGCAGGATACGTAGGCGAAGTGAGGATTTGGAATGCCTCATTATCTGGCGACCAAATACGTACCAACTTAAATGCAACGCTTACTGGTGCGGAAGCTAATTTGATAAGCCTTTTTAAATTTGGCAACAATACATTGAATGGAAAAAATAAATCGATAATAGGTTTAGGAAGTTTTGGTGCTGCCAATCCATACATAACAGCAGGTACAGATTGTACACCAATATTTACTTGTGCCAATACAACTGCTGTAAATAAAGATGCTTTGCCTGGTAGTGGTAATATGATTTCGCAAAATGGAACAGCATTGTCTTTTGCAGAAATTGGAGATGTAGGCAATACTCCTGCACAAGGCAGTATGATGGCTTGGTTTAATGCAAGTATCATAAAAGAAAAAGCGTTTGTGTTTAGCACATCACATTTTAGAAATAGTACAGGCAAATACAAAGGCATTAATTTATTTACAAGAGCCGATGGTAAATTACAAATGACTTTTGGTACAGATACTACTGTTACCGGGTTTCAAGATACAGTGTTGGTCGCAAATGTTATTCAACCAAATAGGTGGTATCATTTTGCAATGAGTTGGGATACGGCAGCAAAAACATATACCACTTTTATAAATGGCATACAAACTGCCGCAGGCACTACCAACTATTGGCCAACGAAATTTGAAAGTTTTAAAGCAGGCATTGGTTTGCAACCAACCAATACTTATGCTTGGAATGGAAAAATAGATGAGTTAAGTATGTGGAATAAAATTTTAAGTTTAACAGAAATTAGAGACCAACTAGCAAAGAAAATAAATGCCACACAAGCAAACTATGCAAACCTTACACACTATTATCGTTTTGATAATAATACTTGCGGAGGCAATGCCATAAGCGATTACAAAGGCACGGTACATGGTATGACTTATAATACAAGTTTGCCTACAAGTAGCGCACCCATTGGCGACACGAGTCGCTACGATTATAGCGGCGTTACATCTAATGCTAGTGTGCCATTTGGTTTGGTTGGAAAAGATACCATTGCGGCAACAATTACTGCTGGTACAAATGTACAAGGCGTGCATGTGTTTGGCGTAAACGAAAAACCAAATACACAAAATGGGCAAATCATTTTAGCTGGCAATGATAGATATGCAGGTGTATTTGTAGCAGCAGATACAAACCAATTAAATTATAATTTGAAATATAGTTATAATGTAAATCCATATTTACCGCCTTCGTATATACACAACCAATTGCTTTTGTACAAGCGTGCACACAATGCTGATGCCGCTTGGATTTTAGATGTAACAGCCAATGTGGACTCTATTGCTAAAACGTACAATACTACTGGTAGAAATAGTGAATTTATGCTTGGTTATTCATTGGTGCCAGTGCGCCCACATTTAGGGCCTGATACAACGGTATATGTAATTTGTAATAATGATACATATAACTTATTGCCTTTGTACAATACAGGAAGTTTTACAACATCTTGGAGCACAGGTTCACCAACAGCTGCAACACTAGGCAGCTACACATTAATAGCCACAAGTAGTTTTGGTTTTAAAGATACTGCGGTAGCTACAGTAGCACAAAAACTAGCCGTATGGACAGGTGCAGTAAGTAACGATTGGCATACAGCTGTTAACTGGAATGGTAATAAAGTTCCTGATTCTACTTATCATGTAATTATTCCTGCTGGTACAGCAAACCCTTGTGTGATAGGTAGTGCAAATGCTTTTGCCGCAAGTGTACAAGCAAAAACGAGCAGCAATTTTGCTATTATTAATAATAAAATATTATTGATAACAGCAAGTTGTGGAGCGCTGCCTGTGTGGCCTTAAAAATATTTTAAGTATCAAAAAAATTATTAAAAAAGTTTTCTTTGGGGGAAAAGCTCTGCTGAATTATTCAGTAGGGCTTTTTAATTGATATGGATTTGATTTTGTAGTAAAATTAAATAAGCTTTTCTTAAATTGCAACAAAGAAACAAACCAATGTTTAAGTACATAAAATACCTAAGTCCCATAATAACATTTACACTTGCATACATTAGTTTTACGCATACTGGTATTTGGTGCTGGTTAGTAATAATGCATTCTTGGGTTTTTGTTCCTACTATAGAATTGTTTTTAAAAGGAAATACAAAAAACATGTCTGCAGCAGAAGAAGAATTGGCTAAAAACGATAAAACCTACGACTACATGTTATACCTCGTTGTGCTTATTCAAATTCCCATGTTGTTTTTCTTTTTATCTTCTTTTGTAAATGCTGAATTGAGTACGTTAGATATAATAGGTCGTATTACTAGCATGGGAATGCTTTGTGGTATTTTTGGTATAAATGTAGCACACGAGCTTGGGCATAGAAATAATAAATTTGAACAAGCACTTGCAAAAATATCTTTGCTTACAAGCATGTACACACATTTTTTTATAGAGCACAATAAAGGCCATCATAAAAATGTGGCAACACCAAACGACCCTAGTAGTGCACGTTACAACGAATGGGTGTATCTTTTTTATTTTAGAACAATTATTTTTACATATATATCTGCATGGCACATTGCAAATGATGAGGTGAAGAAAAAGGGCAAAGCAGTTTTTAGTATTTATAATGAAATGATACAATTGCAATTTATGCAAGTAGTACTTATAGCCTTTATATTTTTTGTATTTGGCGGCATAATTTTATTGTACTTTTTAGCTGCTGCATTTATAGGAATATTATTATTGGAAACGGTAAATTATATTGAACATTATGGTTTACAAAGAAAAGAAACTGGCGAAAATAAATTTGAGCGTGCACAACCACAACATAGCTGGAATAGTAATCATGTTATAGGAAGATTGATGCTGTTTGAATTGAGCCGCCACAGCGATCATCATTATTTAGCTAGTAGGAAATATCAAATATTACAACACCACGATAATGCTCCTCAATTGCCAACTGGCTACCCTGGCTCAATGTTATTAGCATTAGTGCCGCCAATTTGGTGTGGCATAATGAACAGAAAAATAAAAGCATTAAATCAATAAAAGCTATTTTAAAAGCAGCCTTTCATATAAAACTATTGCCAACCTAAAGGAATATATTATTTTTACATTCTAAAATTTAAAAACACATTATTATGAAACTATTATTCACTTGCATTTTGGGTTTGTTTTGTATAACTGTATTTGCTCAGCCCAATAAAAAAGCCGCAGCTAAAGGTGTAAAATATGGTGCAGCTACAACAGCTGCGGGAGCAATAGAAGTTAATTTGCTAGAAGAAAAATTAATTACATCTGAAACATACAAGGGTAAAGTAAAAGGAACAGTAGCTAGCGTATGCGAAAAGAAAGGTTGTTGGATGAAACTTGCACAAACAGAAGGCGATGGTATTATGATTCGTTTTAAAGACTACAAATTTTTTATGCCATTGAATATTGTGGGTAAAGATGTTGTATTACAAGGTGTGGCAAAGAAAACAGTTACAAGTGTAGAAATGCTAAAACATTATGCCGAAGATGCAGGCAAAAGCAAAGAAGAAATTGAAAAAATAACAGAGCCAAAAGAAGAAATTGAATTTATAGCTACTGGTGTTTTGGTTGTAAGTTAATTTATAAAAAATATTTTAAAAGCGACTGTGATAAAATCATAGTCGCTTTTATTTTGGTTTAT